>CAMPIZ010000201.1 GCA_946886675.1 uncultured Flavobacterium sp. | reverse complement strand
AATAACTTCGCCGATTTCAGGATTGTAATGGCTGTAAAAATCAAACTGGTCTAAGTTGGCATTGGCATCCAGCTCGCTGTTTATCCTCTTTAAAAGGTTCATATTAAAAGCTTTGGTTATGCCATGAGGATCATCATAAGCATTTTGTACAACACGTGGGTTTTTTCGTAAATCCATTCCCATAAGCAGCATGTCGCCCTTTTTCATTCCGGCATTGAATTTTTTAAGCAGTTCAGCAGAATCCCTGTGAAGGTAATTGCCTATGTTTCCACCCATAAAAAGGAAAAGGCTTGGGGTTTTATCATCTGCAATATCTTCCAGCATATCAAAGTAGTCACCGGCTTTAGGCTGCATTTTTATATTGGGTATAGCAGCTAAAATATTTACTTTCAGTGCGTCGAGTGCTTCCTGTGATATATCTATAGGTATATAAGTAAAATCGGCGCCTTTATCCATAAATGTTTTTAACAGGTGTTTGGTTTTCATACCATCGCCACTGCCAAATTCCACAATGTTGAATTTATTGGTAAAACCTACGGTTTTAAGTATCTCTGCCGACTGGCCTGTTATGATCTCATATTCGCACCCTGTAGGATAGTATTCCGGCATTTTCATGATCTGCATAAAAATACGGCTGCCGTTATCATCATAAAAATATTTAGAATGCAGGTATTTGTTTCCGGCAGTAAGGCCTTCCATTACATCTTCGGCAAAAGGGGTAAGCATTGTGGTTGTGTTCATTAGTTATATTTTTACAAGACGGATGCCGGTAAACTGCCAGCGCTCGTCGGGGTGAAAAAAGTTTCGGTAAGTAATACGGCTGTGGTTGTCGGCTGTTGCACAAGATGCTCCGCGAAGCACCATTTGGTTAATCATAAATTTGCCGTTGTATTCTCCTATAGCTCCTTCCGGTTTTTTAAACCTTGGGTATGGAAGATATGCACTGTTTGTCCATTCCCATCTTTTGCCCCATTCTAATTTATGGGCTGCCGCTTCCCATTCAAATTCTGTGGGCAGGCGCATTTTTTTCCATTCTGCATATGCACTGGCTTCATAAAAACTTATGTGTGTTACAACCGCATCCGGGTCTATATCCTGAAGCCCGGCAAGTGTAAACTGTTTCCATTGCCCGTTTATTTTATGCCAGTAAAGAGGTGTATTTATATTGTTTTGGTTAACCCATGCCCAGCCTTCATTGAGCCAGAAGTTAAAATTGCTGTAACCGCCGGCATCCATAAACTCCATAAATTCCTTGTTAGTAACCAGAGCATTAGCAATTTCAAACTCTTCAAGGTATACTTTGTGGCGGCCATGTTCATTGTCAAAACTAAAGCTTTCATCGTTAAACCCTATTTCATACACACCCTCATTAAAAGAAGTGAATCCAGTAGCAGAATCCTTCTGGTTTTCCCATTCTACATCCTCGTCATATACAGGAAATAATGGGTTGCCGGATAGTATATACTTAAGGTCGGTTATTAAAAGTTCCTGGTGCTGCTGTTCGTGATTTAGCCCCAGTTCCACAAGCTCATGCACTTGTGGGTCTTTAAGCTGAAGCAATAACTGCATGTGCATATCTATATATGCACGGTACTCGTATACCTGCGCTACTGTAGGCCGGGTTATATTACCGCGCTCTGCCCTAAAGGTCCTTTCGCCTACATTGTTGTAGTAGCTGTTGAAAAGAAAACAAAAATCTTCGTCAAAAACCTTATAATCAGGCAGGTGTTTTTTTAAAATAAATTCTTCAAAAAACCAGCTTGTATGTGCAAGGTGCCATTTAGGCGGGCTTACAAAGTTTACAGGCTGAGGAATGTAATCCTCTGTGTTTAAAGGATTACATATTTCTTCTGTACGTTTCCTTATATGGTTATAAGTATCTAAAAGGCTCATCGTGAAAAAGCTTGTTTCTACTAATTTACAAAGAATGTAAGGCGGGTCGATTTTTTGCACTTTACTTTAACCTAATTATAACAATTGTTTTGCTACAAAACGCAACCTTTTTACAAATCAACATCTTACAATAAAAGACCAATAACTATGAAAAGACTTATTATTTTAATGGCATTTCTATCGTTTGCCTGTTCGGGAGATGATAATTCAGATGATGTTTACTGTACTACTGAAGCAGTAGCCGGACTTATGGTTACAGTAAAGGATGCACAAACCAATGAGTTTATAACAGAAGGTATAACTGTAGCCGCCCAGGCTGGCAATTATACTGAAGAGCTCCAAAATATACATACCAACACAGAGTTTATAGGTGCTTTTGAAAGAGCAGATACTTATATAATAACTGTGGAAGGGGAGGGTTATGAAACCTTTACATCAGAACCTATAACGGTAGGCAGCGATATATGCCACGTGATAACAGAAGAAGTTGCAGTAGTACTGCAATACGCTGCAGATTGATATAAATATTTAGTTAGGTTTAGTTTATAAAAAGAGGGAGCTGCCTGTAAAGGCGCTCTTTTTTTATTCAGGCTAATTCCTTCCGCTTTCTTCAGGATATAATTTGTAAGCAGGATCACTTTGCCAATACTCCTTAGTGTTAGCATCCATAATGGTAAGAGGGCCTTTAAACGCTGCTCCGGTGTCTATATTCCAAATGTTTGCCATGTTTACAGGAATGGTCTCTCCTATGCGTGTAACAGGTGTATGCCCTATAAAGATTTCTTTGTATAATGTAAAGCGTTTGGGGTATTGCGGATGGTCGTGATCTATATTTTTATCCAGTGCAAGGGCAGTTTCCCATAATGTCCTTTCCCAATAAAACATCTTGCTGAAATATTCGTGTTTTACACCATTAAGGTTAGTAAAACCCGCATGTACAAATAACCTGTTATGGTCATCAAGAAAATAATCGTCAAGACTTTCCAGGAATAATATATGCAGTTGCCTTTTCTCCTCCGGCACATTTTTATATTTTTCTGTAGTAAGCTGGCCCCCATGTGTAAACCAGGCTTCGGTATATTCACCCGATTTAAGCCACTCCAGCAGTAAATCGTCATGGTTACCGCGCATAAAGATACAGCGGCATTTCTGCTTTATTTTTATAAGGTAATCCAGCACTTCGGGTGACTCACCCCATCCGTCTACATAATCGCCTAAAAAAATAAGCTCATCTTTTGTGGTAACCTGTGCGCGTTCCAGTACCTGTTCAAGGGCCCTGTATGCCCCATGTATATCTCCTATAACCAGTGTTCTGCTCATAATACAAGTTTACAAAAAATAATAAAAACTAAGTCTTCTGTAAATAGTAAGGGATGTCTTATAGATTGTTTTTTTATATTTATAACCTTAACCAACTAAACCTATTGCGATGAAAAACAAATTACTTACCTTATTGTTTTTAATAACTGCTGCTTCTGCTTCTGCCCAAATGCCTGTTGAAGGTTTTGAAGGAGAGACATTTCCTCCTGAGGGCTGGAGTGTTTATGATAATGGCATAGGTACTGAGTTTTCCTGGGGAACCATTGATTTGACAAATCCTTTTTACCCTCCTTATGAAGGCGATTATGCTGCGTTTATTGATAACGAAAATGTTCCGGACGGAACTGTAGCGCAGGACTGGCTGGTAACACCATTGGTGGAGGTTACAGGCACAGTTCCTGTTATAAGGTTTTTTTCGCGACAAACACTTAATAGTAATCAGGGAGGGATTTATAAAATAATGATGAGTACCGATGCCGACCCTTCTAATCTTGCAGCTTATACTGTGCTGCAGCAATGGACTGAACCAGAGCTTAATCCTGATGCAGCAGTGTACAAAGAAATTTTTGTTCCCATACCTGTAGAAATGGTGGGAGAGCAGGCATATTTTGCTTTTGTAATGGAAGGGGATAATGCCGACAGGTGGCTGATAGACAACGTGTCTTTTTTAGAATACTACTGCCCGCAGCCAACAAACTTTAGTATTACCAGCGCGAGTTTTGATACTGCCACTATAAGCTGGACAGGAAATGGTCAAACACTTTGGGAAGTTGAAGTGGTGCCTGCAGGGACTGCACCTATTGGGGAAGGAGTTGTGGTTAGTGAGGCCAGCTATACAGCAGAGGGACTGGATATGGGGCAATATGCGTTTTATGTAAAAGCAATATGTTCTGAAACGGAAGAAAGCGCATGGGCAGGGCCATATTACTTTAATAACCTGAATAGCTTTGACGGGACAGTAAGCTATGATAGTGATGGTGATGAAGAATGTGACGCTGTATTACAAGGTATTGAAGTGATTATGACAATTGATGATGAGCAGTTTTCTGTATATACAAACGAAGATGGCTACTATACTTTTAATAATATTGCTTATGAAACAGCTAATGTTAGTATACAAATAGCTACTCCTGACGGATTTGATGAAGAAGTATATGAAGCAGAACTGGATTTCTCTGCAGAGGAGGATATCGCCATAGATTTTTGCTTGGGGCAGCCAGATCCGGTTAACGATCTTGCAGTTACTTTAGTGCCTGTATTAGG
>CAMPIZ010000200.1 GCA_946886675.1 uncultured Flavobacterium sp. | reverse complement strand
CCGGTACTAATTCCACATCAGATAAAACAACACCACGTGAACTAAGGTTACAATTTGTTCTTAGCGATCTTGAGATTGAACAGCTTTCAAGATGGGCACTGCTTCTGGAAGAGCATTACGGCAGGCCCATGGATTTTGAGTGGGCTAAAGATGGCATTAACCAGTTACTATACATTATACAGGCAAGGCCGGAAACAGTACACTCGCTGGTATCGCCATTACAACTTACTACCTATACCCTTAAAGAAAAGGGGACTGTAATTACTACAGGCCAGGCAATAGGCACGGCCATAGTAACGGGGAGGGCCAAACTGGTAAACTCTCCGGGTGAAGCCAACAGAATAAAAGAAGGCGATATATTAATTACAGAAACAACCAGTCCCGCCTGGGATCCGTTGCTTAAAAAAGTGGCCGGGATTGTTACTGACAGAGGCGGAAGAACCAGCCACGCTTCTATTGTTGCGCGTGAGTTGGGAGCTGTTGCTGTTGTAGGTACTACAGATGCCACAAAAAAAATAAAAGATGGTGAAATTATAACCCTTAGCTGTGCCGAAGGTAAAAACGGTAAAGTATATAGTGGTGAGCTTCCTTACATAGTATCTGTAACAGATCTAAGCACCATACACCTCCCCAAATCGCCACAGGTAGAATTGATTGTAGGTGAACCGGAAAAAGCTTTTCAGCTTGCACTATACCCCAGCCACGGTGTAGGGCTTATGCGGCTTGAATTTATTATAAATAACTACGTTAAGATACATCCTATGGCTCTCATAAGACCGGAACTGATAACTAATCTTACCGAGCAATTTAAAATAACACACCTAACAACACTTTATGAAGATAAAAAACAATATTTTGTAGATAAACTTGCTGAAGGAGTTGCCTCTATTGCCGCAGCTTTTTATCCGAGAGAGGTAATTGTGCGGATGAGCGACTTTAAAACTAATGAGTATGCAGAGCTTTTGGGAGGAAGTTACTTTGAGCCTGTAGAAGAAAACCCAATGCTGGGGTTTCGCGGAGCATCCCGTTATTATCATGAAAATTATAAAGAAGGCTTTATGCTGGAATGCATGGCTATGAAAAAAGTGAGAGATGAAATGGGGCTTGAGAATATTAAACTTATGATTCCTTTTTGCCGCACAGTGGAAGAGGGTAAAAAAGTAGTGGCAATTATGAAAGAATTTGGATTGGAACAGCAAGTAAACGGGCTGGAAATTTTTGTTATGGCCGAAATACCTTCTAATGTTTTGCTTGCTGAAAAATTTGCAGATATTTTTGATGGTTTTTCGATAGGGTCTAACGACCTTACCCAGCTAACCCTGGGTATAGACCGGGATTCAGCACTTATATCAGGCCTTTTTGACGAACAAAACGATGCCAGCAGGGAATTGATTGTACAAATGATAAGGAAAGCCAAAAAACTACATAAAAAAATAGGGCTTTGCGGGCAGGCTGCCAGTGATTCGGAAGACTTTACCAAAATGCTGGTAGAAGAAGAAATAGACAGCATATCTTTTAACCCCGATGCATTGGTTAAAGGAATTTTGGCTATAAACAGTGTAAAGAAAATACCGACGCTTTAGGTTATATAAAAAAGTTATGGTGTGGGCATAGCCCGCTCAAACAACCAGCGAAACGGCTGAATTATAGTTTTGTGCTTTAACCCATATCGCTTTATACTATTTTCAATTATAAAAAGCTTTGCTTTTTCAATATCATCTGTAACCATTACTAACTCCAGATCTTTTTCGTTGAGTGTACCTGCGTCCTTCATTGTTTCCATATGTGCCAGCAATGTCCCGTGATATTCCTTATTAAAAATAATTATAGGGAAGTTTCTTATTTTGCCAGTCTGTATAAGTGTAAGCGCTTCAAAAAGTTCATCCATAGTGCCAAAACCACCCGGCATAACCACAAAAGCAAAAGAGTATTTAACCAATAATATTTTACGAACAAAAAAGTGTCTTACCTCAACCCATTTGTCAAGATACGGATTAGGCATTTGTTCCACAGGCAGCATTATATTACATCCTACTGATCGCCCTCCTACCTCTTGGGCACCGCGATTTGCAGCCTCCATAAGCCCGGGACCGCCACCAGTCATAATGGTAAAACCAAGCCTGGCAAACTCTGAGGCGCATTTTCGGGTAAACTCATAATTGGGATGCCCTTCCTTAAACCTGGCAGAACCAAAGATAGTGATACAGGGACCAATAAAATGAAGTTTCCTGAAACAGCGAATAAACTCGAATAAAGTAGTAATTGTAAATTTAAATTCCTTAAACCTTGATTGCGGGCCTTCCAAGAACTTTATCTCAGATTGCTGTACCGCTTTAGCATCATTAACTTTACTTACAGTTTCTTTTTTCATTATTTCTCGGCTGTTACCTCCAGTAGATTTTCTACAAACTCAACCCCGGGTGCGCTCCATGCCATGCGGGCAGCTTCTTCTTTTTGTACAAGAGTAGGTATTTCTCCCTGCAAAATCACTTTATTACCCTGTATTTCAACAGCAATATCCTCATCATCAATATCCGGATTACGCCATAAGGCACTTTCAATATCTTTTATATTTACCCTGTGTCCTTTAGCAGGAGTTATTTCTATTTTATTTTTAATTCCTCTTACCCCAATAATTCTTACCGCTGTTTCACGTGCTGCTTCTTTCTGATAGTTCCACGCTACTTCGCCTTCCAGGGTAATCCAGCCGTCTTCAACAATTATCCGTAAATGATCATCAGGTATATCCCAACGCCATTTATATGCGTCTCTAATGGCTTGTGCAATTTCCATGTCGGTTGGTTTTTGTGGGTTATTTCTGTAAACTTCTATTTCTTCTACAATGGCTTTAACTCCCGAAACGCTTTTAACGGCTTCCTCTGCTGCTTTTTTCTCACCATACTCACTAACAGTTCCGGTAAGTGTAACTATGCCATTTTTTACCGTTATACCTATAGAGGTTACATCTATCTCAGGCTGCCACTTAAGTGCCAGCTGGACATCTCTTTGTATTGTTTCATCACTTTTCATGATATACACTTATAATTATCAGCACAAATAAGGCTGCTCTGTTACCACTTTCAGATTATTTACTACATGTTCTACTCCCGGAGATTTATAAGCAATTTTTTCAGCTTCTTCTTTTTGATAAACAGAATAAACACATCCGCAAAGCTCTACCGTAGTACCGTTAACTTTTACTTCAACCTCATCTGCATCAATAGACCAGTGCCTGTGAAGCGCCTCTTCTATATAATTTTTTTTAATATGTTCAACCAGTTCTTTTGCCAGCTTAATATCATTTGTAACTCCTCTTACGCCAGGCAAATCTTTAACGAGGTTTCTGGCCATTTCTCTTTGATAATTCCATTGTACAGTACCATCCAGAGTTATCCAGCCGTCTTCAACAGTTATAGATATTGATTCTTTTGGGAGTACCAGGCTCTCATTTATCATCCTGAAAGCATCAGCAGCTATAGCCTGGTCAGAAATCAATTTGTCTTTTCCTATCAGCACTTTAATCCTGTCTACAACAGCCCTTACTCCTGCTACTGACTTTGTGGCATGTTCAGCTTCCGCTTTTTTTCCATAAGAATCTACTTCCCCTGTAAGGGTAACAATTCCATCTTTCACTATAACCCCAATTTCTGCAGCATGCAGCAGGGGTTCCCATTTTATGGCATCCTGCACGTCTTTTTGCAGTATCTCATTACTTTTCATAACAAATTAATATTGATTAATGGCTTTTTCATTTTTATGGGCAGGGAGGTCATATTCTACGACAAGCTGATTATCTACAAACCACACTCCGGGCGTTTTGTAGGCAATTCGCTCAGCTTCTTCTTTTTGAAACAATGAGTTTACAATACCAGAAAGCGTTATGGTCCTGTCATGGGCCCTCACCTGTATTTTATCAGCGTCAATAGCCCAGTTTCTGCGCAAAGCTCCCTCTACTTTTTTTTGCTCAAGCTCATTATTTATTTCAGGCTGAATCTTTAATTTGCTTGTAACACTGGTAACTCCTGCCAGATAACGAACAGATTTTAAAGCCGCCTCACGCTGAAAATCCCAATCCAGAATCCCTTCAAGTGTAACTCTGCCATTATCAACAATAACTTTAATTTTTTTGTCAGGAACAGACCAGTTTTCCTGCAATGCTCTTACAATCTCCTGAGCTATATCCGTATCGTTTACTACTGCAAACCTGTTTGGTTTAACTTCTATATCATCTACCAGTGCCTTGACCCCTGCAACGTTTTTTGCAGCATCTTCAGCTTCCTTCTTTTTAGCAAAGCTATCAACCGTACCGGTTAAGGTTACAATACCGTTATGTACAATTACCCCTATCTCAGCAGCATGCAAAAGCGGTTCCCACTTTATGGCATCCTGTACATCTTTTTGTAAAACTTCATTACTTTTCATCTTTATAATAGTTTAGTTAAACATATTCTATACTTCCTGATTACTCAGGCGGCATTACAAAATTGCATCATAAGGTATTTTCATAGTATGATAT
>CAMPIZ010000199.1 GCA_946886675.1 uncultured Flavobacterium sp. | reverse complement strand
TACCCTAACGGAATTTTTAATTATTTTTACAATAAAATAAAACCATGAAAAAACTTGCGATACTAGGTCTTTGCCTGCTTCTTACAGCAGCCTGCCAGGATAAAAACAAAACTGATAACGCTAATACTCAAATAGCAGAAAACATAGATACTATGCCTAAAGAAACCATATACCAATATAAAGTAGAAGACCTTTATGGTGACGAATTTGACTTTGCCAGCCTTAAAGGAAAGAAAGTAATAGTTGTAAATACAGCCTCAAAATGTGGGCTTACGCCTCAATATGAAGAGCTGGAGGCTTTGTATAGAGACTATAAAGATAAAGGCCTTGTTATAGTAGGATTTCCGGCAAACAATTTTGCAGGGCAGGAGCCCGGCACTAATGAGGAAATAGCTTCTTTTTGCCAAAAGAATTATGGTGTTACTTTCCCTATGATGGCAAAAATATCGGTTAAAGGAGATGATATGGCTCCTATATACCGATTCCTGACACAGAAAAATAAAAATGGACTTGAAGATAGCGAAGTTGAATGGAACTTCCAGAAATACCTTATTAATGAAAATGGTGAGCTTGAAAAAGTAGTAAGTCCACGCACTTCTCCTAAAGACGAAGAAATAGTTAACTGGATTAACGCTTAATAAGCTCAATTTCCAAAAATAACAGAATGATATATCCCAAAATACCTTTGGCACAAAGCATTATTGAAATTTGTCGTGCCAAAGGAGTTACTGATATAGTAATATCTCCGGGCTCCCGAAATGCCCCGCTTACTATTGGTTTTGCCAACAATCCTGAGTTTAGCTGTTACAGTATAGCTGATGAACGCTGTGCCGCATTCTTTGCTATGGGAATGGCACAACAGCTTAGAAAGCCTGTTGCGGTGTTGTGTACTTCAGGATCGGCCCTTTTAAATTATTATCCGGCTGTTGCAGAAGCTTTTTACAGCCAGATTCCGCTTGTAGTAATTTCTGCAGACAGGCCTCATGACAAAATTGATATTGGTGACGGGCAAACAATACGCCAGGAAAATGTATATGCCAATCATATTCTGTATTCTGCTAACCTTACAGAAGAAGCTTCTGCTGAAAATGACAATAAAATTAATATTGCCATAGAAAAGGCAGTTACTGCTAAAGGTCCCGTACATATAAATGTGCCGTTTGAAGAGCCTTTATATGAAACTGTAGAGGCAATAACGGTGAATCCCCTTATACAGGATATTACGTTTGAAAATCATTTTGCAGAAGACCTTAGTCCATATATTGAAAAATGGAATGCAGCTAAAAAGAAACTTATACTTATTGGCGTAAACTATCCCGGCACACTGGATGCTGCTGTTATAGAAAAACTGGCAGCAGACCCATCGGTAGTAGTGATGACAGAGGCTACATCTAATTTACACCACTATAGCTTTTTAAACAGTATAGATGTAATAATAACTCCATTTAGTGAGCAGGATTTCATCGATTTTCAACCTGATATCCTCATTACATTTGGTGGCATGGTAGTTTCAAAAAGGATTAAAGCATTTTTGAGAGACTACAAGCCTGCAGAACATTGGCACATAGATACGTTAAGGGCATATGATACCTTTGACGCATTAACACAGCATGTGTTAGCGGAGCCACATAAATTCTTTACCAACCTACTACAGTATACAATTGTAGTAGAAAGTAATTATAATAAAAGAGCTCAGGAAATTAAAGCATACAGGAAATTAAAAAATGACAAGTACCTTAAGGAAATACCATTTTCAGATTTCAAGGCTTTTGAAATGATACTCCCTGCTTTAAAAGATTATTCTCAGTTACAAATAAGCAATAGTGCAGCCATACGTTACCTACAGCTTTTTGATGTAAACCCTACTGTACAGGTTTTTTGTAACAGGGGCACCAGCGGTATAGACGGCAGTACTTCCACAGCTATTGGCGCAGCAATGGCGTCCGGTAAAGAAACAGTGCTTGTAACAGGCGATGTTAGCTTTTTTTATGACAGCAATGCTTTATGGAACAGTTATATCCCTGAAAATTTTAAAATTATAATTATTAACAATGGGGGAGGTGGTATCTTTAGGATACTACCCGGCCATCAGGAAAATCCTGTATTTAATACTTATTTTGAAACCACGCATCAGCTTAATGCAGCGCATCTGGCAAAAATGTATGGATTTGAGTATCATTCAGCATCCGATGGAGAAGGACTTAGAGAACAGCTTTCCGGTTTTATGGAAAACTCAGGCAGGCCAAAAATACTGGAGATTTTTACACCATTACATACAAACGACATAGTACTAAAGCAATACTTTAAGGAATTAGCATAGCTAATAATCCTGTTGCAAGGTAATCTTCGTAACTTTGCAGGCAATTAAAGATAAGCATGATAGAGATAGGACAATACAATACGCTAAAAATAGACAGGGATACCTCGGTAGGTTTATATTTAACCGATGGAAAGGAGGATGTGCTGCTGCCAAATAAATATGTACCGCGCCGCTTTGAAATTGGGGATGAACTGGCTGTTTTCGTATATCTTGATCATGAGGAAAGACTTACGGCCACTACACTTAAGCCATATATAACCCTTAATGATTTTGCTTATTTAAGAGTAAGCTATATCAATAAATTTGGAGCTTTTGTAGACTGGGGCCTTGAGAAAGACCTGTTTGTACCTTTTAAAGAACAGGCAAGGCCTATGGAAAAGGGGAAGCGTTACCTTATTCATTTATATCTGGATGAAAAATCTAAAAGGCTCGTTGGCTCAAGCAGGATAAGCCGTTTTCTGGACAATGAAACCCTGAATGTAGAACAGGACGAGGAAGTAGATTTAATAGTATCCCATATTACAGATATGGGCATTAATGTTATTATAAACGGAAGGCACAAAGGCCTTTTGTATAAAGATGAAGTTTATCAGGACCTGCGTACAGGCGACAGGTTAAAAGGCTATATAAAAAGTGTAAGGCCTGATAATAAAATCGACGTATCACTACAGAAAGCCGGTGTTGAAAGTATAGAGCCCAATGCTGAAAAAATACTTGAGGAGCTAAAAGAAAGTCGGGGTTTTTTACGTCTTAATGATAACAGCCATCCGGAAGATATAAAAACCGTACTAAAAATGAGCAAGAAAGCCTTTAAAAAAGCTATTGGATCACTTTACAAGCAAAAACTTATCGAAATAAAAGAAGACGGGATTTATCTTATAAAGACTAATTCTATACTTCCGTTAATCAAATAAATCCTCGTCAGTACCTTTTATTGGATATGTCCCGAACAGAGGGGCTAATTTCCATACTTTATATGGTTTGTAGCTAAATTTATTGGATAGCGCTATTATAGCAACAGTATCTTTTTTTAATGTTACATAAGATGATGTGTTCCCATGCCACCATCCATTGTGATAAAAAAGTTTTTCGCCGCTTTTCCATTCGTGCAGACGTATACCCAGGCCATAGTTCTTAATACCTTTATGTTCATAGCTATACCCCCGAAATACTTTTTTTACCAGATCAGGATTTAAAAAGTCTTTTGAATAAGTAGCCATATCAAACTTGAGTAAATCCCTGGGAGTAGAGTAGATGTTTTTATCTCCGTATACATCATCCAGAAAATCAAAGCCATATAGTATATTGTTTCCTTTATAAGAAAGAGAGGCGGTTTCTTTATGTTTTTTATAATCAAAAACATAAGTGTCTTTCATTCCAAGTGGATCGAATATAATTTTTTTCATGGCATCCCTGTAATTCATGTGGGTAATTTCCTCAATTACAAGGGCAAGCATGGCATAGTTTGTATTACAGTATCCAAATTTTTTATCGGGCTTAAAATAAAGGTCAAACTTATGCTTTGCCAAAAGATCCAGTATATCCTGGTTGTGAAGCATGCTGCGATCCCAAATTTTGCGGTCGTCACAAAAGTAAGCATAGTTCGGCAGGCCGCTCCTGTGGTTTAAAAGCATTTTAATGGTGATATCCTCATAAGGAAATTCAGGCAATATTGCGTTTACCTTTTGGTTGAGCTCAAGCTTTTTAAAATCAATAAGTTTTAAAATTACTGCGGCAGTAAGCACTTTGCTTACAGATGCAAGATGGAGTGCAGTATGAGAATTAATTTCCTCCTTAGTACGCCTGTTTGCGAGGCCACCATAGGTTTCATATAATATGACTCCATTTTTTGCAACAAGAAAGCCACCGCTCAAATTATCTTTTGGCCAGATGTTATCATAAAAATTGTCGATACTCTGGAATTTAGAATTCTTATAGGCTTCAGAAACCTTATTTAATTTTATGTCCAGCGGCTTAATTCTTAAAATAGTATCTTTTACTTCTTTTTTTATGTTATGAGCTAATACCCGCTTCTCTTTTTTGCAGGATGATAAGGCTATAAACAAAAGTGTAAAAGGCAGTATTTTTAAAAACTTCATTCTTGTTAAGTATATTCTGTTAAAAAAAGTAAAACCGCAAATATAACAAACCATATTTGTTTTGAACACTTTTTATATTAGGTTAACATTTGTTCGTATCGTATAA
>CAMPIZ010000198.1 GCA_946886675.1 uncultured Flavobacterium sp. | reverse complement strand
CTTTTAAAATGTTGCGGATATAAAAATATTGATTACCTTTGCACCCAATCGGGAAAAGCCCGTTACATAAAAATTATTTAAATAATATTGGCATGTACTTAACTAAAGAAGTAAAAGGCGAAATTTTCGCAAAACACGGTAAATCTGCAACTGACACAGGAACAGCAGAAGGGCAGATTGCCTTATTCACTTTTAGAATCAACCATTTAACTGAACACCTTAAAAAGAATCGTCACGATTTTAATACAGAGCGTTCTCTTGTTAAACTGGTAGGTAAAAGAAGAAGCCTTCTTGATTACCTAAAGAAGAAAGAGATTAACAGGTATCGTGAGATTATCAAAGAATTAAACATCAGAAAATAATCTAGATGACAAGAGGCGCACGGGCGCCTCTTATTGTTTTATATATTTTGCAAGAAAAAGTTTTGGTTTTTCATTTGGGTTACAACTACACAACAACACAACAATTTACCCATTGTTTAATCAAAGAATAGGATTTATGATTCCAAACGTAACAAGAGAAATTATCGATCTTGGAGATGGAAGAAACATCTCGATCGAGACAGGAAAACTTGCAAAACAGGCAGATGGATCTGATGTGGTAAGAATGGGCGATGCCATGTTGCTTGCCACCGTGGTTTCCGCAAAAACTGCCGCCCCGGGCATAGACTTTTTACCACTTACGGTAGATTACCGTGAAAAATTTGCGGCCGCGGGCCGTTTCCCGGGCGGATTTTTTAAACGCGAGGCAAGGCCAAGTGATGCCGAAGTACTAACTATGAGGCTAGTAGACCGTGTATTGCGCCCGCTTTTCCCTGATGATTATCATGCAGAAACGCAGGTAATGATCCAGTTAATGTCGCATGACGAAAATGTAATGCCTGATGCACTTGCAGGACTTGCTGCATCTGCAGCCCTTGCAGTATCAGACGTACCTTTCCACACACTTATTTCGGAAGTACGCGTAGGCCGTGTTAACGGACAGCTTATTATCAACCCAAGCAGAGAGCAGCTTGCTGAATCTGACATCGATATGATGATTGGAGCTTCAGCTGATACTATTGCGATGGTTGAAGGTGAAATGAAAGAGATATCTGAAGTGGAAATGGTAGAAGCAATTAAATTTGCTCACGAAGCCATTAAACTACAAGTGGCAGCTCAGGAAAAAATGAGAGCTGCAATAGGCAAAGAAATAAGAACTTACGAAACTGAAGCTACTGACGACGAAGTAAAAGCTAAAGTGTATGAGCTATCATACGACAAGTATTTTAATATAGCGAAGGAAAGTTCTGCAAAACATGAGCGTTCTGATAAGTTTGCAACAGTAAAAGAAGAAGTTTTAGCTTCATTTACCGAAGAAGAGCTTATAGAAAAAGGCGAACTTATTTCAAAATATCTTTACAAGGCTCAAAAAGAGGCTGTAAGAAATGTAATTCTTGACCTTGGTTTACGCCTTGACGGAAGAAAAACAAACGAAATACGCCCTATATGGTGCGAGATAGATTACCTTCCTTCTGTACATGGCTCTGCTGTATTTACAAGAGGTGAAACTCAGGCGCTTGCTACAGTTACCCTGGGTACATCACGTGAATCTAATGTGATAGACTTACCGTCTGAACAAGGCGAAGAGCGTTTTTATCTTCATTACAACTTCCCTCCTTTCTCTACCGGAGAAGCTAAGCCGCTAAGAGGTACTTCAAGAAGAGAGGTTGGTCACGGTAACCTTGCACAACGTGCACTTAAAAACATGATCTCAGATGAGAACCCATATACTGTGCGTGTAGTATCTGAAGTATTAGAATCAAACGGTTCTTCTTCAATGGCTACCGTATGTGCGGGTACACTTGCCCTTATGGATGCCGGTGTAAAAATGAAAAAACCGGTTTCGGGTATTGCTATGGGATTAATCTCTGACGATGCTACCGGAAGATGGGCTGTATTATCTGACATCCTTGGTGATGAAGACCACCTGGGAGACATGGACTTTAAAGTTACAGGTACTGCCGATGGTATAACTGCATGCCAGATGGACATCAAAATTGACGGACTTAACTATGAGATTATGGAGCAGGCCCTTAATCAGGCCCGCGAAGGACGCCTTCATATACTTGGCAAGCTTACTGAAGTTATTGAGCAGCCAAGAGAAACAGTTAAGAGACATGCACCTAAAATTGTTAAGGTTACCATCCCTGGCGCATTTATTGGAGCACTTATTGGACCTGGCGGAAAAGTTATACAAGAGCTACAGAAAGCTACAGGCACTACTATTGTTATCAATGAGGTAGACGAGCAGGGTGAAGTAGAAATATTAGGCACAAGCCCTGAAGGAATCGATACGGTACTTAAGAAAATAGACTCTATCATATTTAAACCTCAGGTAGGCGAAACATATAGCGTAAAAGTTATCAAAATGCTTGACTTTGGTGCAGTGGTAGAATATATGGACGCTCCGGGCAATGAAGTATTGCTTCACGTATCTGAGCTTGCATGGGAACGTACCGAAAATGTAACAGACGTTGTAAATATGGGCGATGTGTTTGATGTAAAATACATTGGCATCGATCCTAAGACACGTAAAGAGAAAGTTTCAAGAAAAGCGTTACTGCCAAGACCTCCAAGAGATGAGAATGCTCCTAAGCGTGAAGACCGTGGCCCTCGTGATAATAACAGAGGTGGCGGAAGAGACTACAACCGTGGCAACTCAAGAGATGACAGAAACTCACGTGATCGCGGACCAAGGGAAGAGCGCAGAAATGATGCTCCAAGAAACGAGAATAAAGAGGATAATTCACAAGAATCTTAATTTACTCAATAAGGTTAATTCAATAGAAAAGCCCGGCTGTACAGCCGGGCTTTTCATTTTTATCTATATTTACATTCGGCATTTAACCCCAAAACACTTTATGGCAGACAAAGCTCAATTTCTGGATACTATTGCAACAGGATACACTACCAAAGGCGATAAAATAACATTAGGCACAGCTATGCTGGATGGTGAGCCTGTAGAAGGTGCTTATGTAAATATTCCGCTTAAAACCTTAAACAGGCATGGTCTTATAGCCGGAGCTACAGGCACAGGAAAAACAAAAACCCTGCAGATTATTGCAGAACACCTATCTGACAATGGCATCCCTGTATTAATGATGGATATTAAAGGTGATTTGAGCGGTATAGCCAAACGAGGAGAAGAAAAAAGCTTTATTACCGAAAGGCATACTAAAATAGGACTGCCATACGAAGCTAAAGGTCTGCCTGTTGAACTAATGAGCCTCTCTAAGCAAAATGGCGTGAGGCTGCGCTCTACAGTTTCAGAATTTGGGCCTGTATTATTCTCAAGGGTTTTAGGGTTAAATGATACCCAAACAGGTGTTATGGGGGTTGTTTTTAAATATTGCGACGACCATAATATGCCTTTACTGGATTTTAAAGACATAAAAAAAGTACTGCAATACCTTACTGATGAAGGCAAAGACGAAATTGAAAAAGAGTACGGAAAAATATCTGCTTCATCAACAGGGGCAATGCTGCGCAAAATAATAGAATTGGAACAGCAGGATGCTAACCTGTTCTTTGGTGAGCTGTCTTTTGAGATAGACGACCTGATGCGTATAAATAATGAAGGACAGGGTTATGTAAACATAATAAGGCTTACAGATATTCAAGATAAGCCTAAACTGTTCTCCACTTTTATGCTTTCATTACTGGCTGAAATTTACAACCAAATGCCTGAAAAAGGAGATGCAGACAGGCCCGAGCTGGTTATTTTTATAGATGAAGCACATCTTATATTTGACGAAGCAAGCAAAACACTCCTGGATCAGATTGAGACCATTGTAAAACTGATACGCTCAAAAGGTGTAGGTTTATTTTTTGTAACCCAAAATCCTACTGATGTGCCAAATGGTGTGTTAAGTCAGTTAGGTTTAAAAGTACAGCATGCATTACGTGCCTTTACCGCCACCGACCGTAAAGCCATAAAGCTGACAGCAGAAAATTACCCTTTGTCAGAATTCTATAAAACCGATGAAGTCATTACACAATTGGGTACAGGCGAAGCGCTTATTACGGCACTCATTGAAAAAGGCATCCCTACCCCTCTTGCAGCCACTATGCTTCGCGCACCCATGAGCCGTATGGATATTTTAACCAAAGAAGAGATAGACGAGATAAACAACATCTCTAAACTTGTTAAAAAATATGCCGAAGAAATAGACCGCGAAAGTGCCTGTGAGATACTTACCAAAAAAATTGAAGCCATTACAGCACAGCAACAACAGGAGGAACAGCGCAAAGCCGAAGAGAAAAACACAGCAGGCAAGCGAACCTCAACTACCGGAAGCACCCTTGAAAAACAAATTATAAAAACAGTAACCAGCGCTACTTTTATAAGGGGAGTTTTTGGGGTATTGAATAAGATGTTTAAATAATTAATTTATAAATACTTAATAATAAGATAATTAAAAATAATTTTCTCTTTCCTGTAACTTTTTTGCAACTCGTTACGTATAACTACCTGAATACTTAATTCGAGGAGA
>CAMPIZ010000197.1 GCA_946886675.1 uncultured Flavobacterium sp. | reverse complement strand
AGCGGGTACTTTCCTAAACCTTAGCCTATACAGGCTTACGCTTACCGATAAAGAACAGTTTTGGATATTCCTTGGGTTTTTCCTGGCATATGCCATAAAGATTCCGCTTATACCTTTCCACACATGGCAGGCAAATGTGTATCAAAAAGCCCCTACGGCAGGTACTATGCTGTTGTCTGGTATAATGCTTAAAATGGCTATTTACAGTATTATAAGATGGCAGCTCCCTATAGCTCCGGCTCCGGCTCATGAGTATATGGCAGTACTTGTAATACTTTGTATAGCAGGCGTTATATATGGCTCTATACTGGCCTTAAAACAAAGTGATCTTAAAAAACTCTTAGCTTATTCTTCCCTGGCACACGTAGGCCTTATTGCTGCTGGTGCATATACATTAACACTCGATGGCCTTCGCGGGGCATGGTTGCAGATGATTGCACACGGCTTTGTAGTGGTAGGCCTTTTTTATGCTGCAGAGATTATTATCCGCAGGTATAATACAACCGAAATAAGCGAAATGGGTGGTATTCGTGTAATGACGCCACGTTTTACATCGATGTTTATGATACTGGTACTGGCATCGGTAGCGCTGCCTTCTACCTTTAACTTTATAGGTGAGTTTGAACTTCTTTACAGCCTTGCACAAACCAATATATGGTATGCAGTGCTGGGTGGTACTACTATTATACTGGGTGCATTTTATATGCTGAGAATGTTCCAGCAGGTTATGCTTGGAGAGCAGAATGTGAAACCGTTTGCCGATGTTACTTTTGGTGAGGGCATTACATTTGTACTTATAATAGGTGTTCTGTTATTTTTTGGTTTGTACCCTAAGCCAATTGTAGATTTTATAACGCCCGACCTGGAGAAGATATTGATTCACATAAACAGATTTAACTAAGCCTAAAGAAATGAATACATTAATAGCTATTGCAGGATTAGGTATTATATGCCTTATAGCTGAAATCTTCAACCTGAGGAAAGCCATTGTTCCGGTTACAATTATCGGGCTTGTGGCTATACTGGGCCTTACACTGGCTGACTTAAATGTAGCAGAAACAAGTTATTACAACAATATGGTTGTTGTAAATAAATATTCGGTAGCATTTTCATCGCTGTTTATACTGCTGACAATATTTTTAGTAGCCCTTAGTCCTGACTTTCATAAAAATCATAAAAGCAAAATTTCCGATTTTGTCGCTATAAAACTCTTCCTGCTAATGGGAGCTGTCGCCATGGTATCCTTTGGAAACCTGGCTATGTTTTTCCTTGGTATAGAGATACTGTCAATATCATTATATGTACTTGCGGCAAGTGAGCCTAAAAACCTGAAAAGTAATGAAGCCGGCATGAAATACTTCCTTATGGGAGCTTTTGCATCGGGTATTATATTGTTTGGTATTGCTTTAGTTTATGGCGCTACAGGATCTTTTGATACTGCAAAAATTTATGAAGCCGTAGTTGCAGGCAACCTCCCTGGCTGGTATTTTATAGGTATAGTAATGCTTACAATAGGCCTACTGTTTAAAATTGCCGCTGTACCTTTCCACTTTTGGGCGCCGGATGTATATGAGGGCTCTCCTGCACTTACTACCGCTACCATGAGTACACTCGCTAAAGTTGCAGCCATGGCCGCTTTCTTTAAGCTGCTTAAAAGCCTTAATCAGGAAGTACCTGGCACTTTTGCCCTTACGCTTATAATAATCTCTGCACTGTCTATGACAGTGGGTAATATTATGGCACTGAAACAAACCAACGTAAAGCGTATGCTTGGCTTTTCAGGTATATCGCATGCCGGTTTTATGCTGATGGTATTTTTAAACCCACCTCTAACTACAGGAACCCTGCTGTATTATACAGCAGCTTATGCCCTTGCAGGTATTGCTGCTTTTGCTGTGGTACTCGTTGTTTGCCAAAACAAGGATAACGAAGAGATATATAATTTTAACGGGCTGGGTAAAACCAATCCGCTTATGGCAGCCATCCTAACATGTGCACTACTGTCTATGGCAGGTATTCCTATATTTTCAGGGTTCTTTGCAAAGCTTTTCCTGTTTAACAAAGCGATACAGGCAGGATATATTGCCATTGTTATTATAGCTGTAATAAACTCCATTATAAGTGTGGGCTATTACTTTAAGTTAATTTTGGCGATGTACACAAAAGACAGTACCGAAGAAAAACAAAGTGTACCCTTTATGTATGGTACAGTAGCAATACTATCTACCCTGCTTAACATAGCTTTGGGCCTCTATCCTGACCTTGTTGCAGGCTTATTTTAAAAGATACATCTATTCAAATAGTAAAAGCCCCTTCAGAAAATGAAAGGGCTTTTTATTGTAGATTATTTTCTTCATTATAAGAAAATAATCTACATTTGTACTATGTATGCCCTTATAGACTGTAATAATTTTTATGTATCGTGCGAAAGAGTCTTTCAGCCGCAATGGCAGAACAGGCCTGTTGTTGTTTTGTCTAACAACGATGGTTGTATCATTTCGCGTAGTGAAGAGGCTAAAGTCCTGGGGGTGCCTATGGCAGCACCTGAATTCAAGATAAGGCCTTTTCTTAAAGAGCACGATATTAAAGTTTTTTCTTCCAACTATCCTTTGTATGGCGACCTTAGTGAAAGGGTGATGAAAATAATGGAACTATTTACCCCAAATGTAGAGGTATACAGTATCGATGAGGCTTTTTTAGATTTTAATGGGATGGAAATAACGGATTACCAATCTTATGGACGACAGATGAAAGAAGCTGTATGGAAATGGGTGGGACTGCCTATTTGTATAGGATTTGCTCCTACCAAAACCCTTGCTAAAGCCGCAAACAGGATTGCCAAAAAGTATCAGGAAAAGACCGGAGGCGTATATTTGATAGATACTGAAGAGAAACGACTAAAAGCTCTTAACTGGCTTAAAATAGGCGATATTTGGGGCATAGGCCATCGTACCGTAAAAAAACTTAAAACAAGAAATGTATTTACTGCCTATAATTTTACAGAACCTCATATGGCGGCCTGGATAAAAAAAGAGATGGGAGTTGTAGGGATGCGGATTAAATGTGAACTTGAGGGAATCCCTGCTATAGGCGACGGTCAGGTACCGGAGATTAAAAAAAGTATTGCCACTACAAGGAGTTTCCCAAAACAGTTAAAGGATTTTGACCTCTTGAGAGAGCGCGTCAGCACCTTTGCTATGGTTACCGCAGAAAAGCTGAGGCGGCAGGAAAGCCTTTGCCAAACTGTTATTGTTATGCTGGTAGCCGATAAACACAGTATAGATAATCCTAAGTATTACTATAGCAGGCATGCAGTCCTCCCTTTCGCAACACAGTCGGGCATTACAATAACCAATACCGCTGTAACACTCCTGCGGGAACTACTTACAGATACAGATATTGTAAAGTTTAAAAAAGCTGGTGTGGTAGTTACTACTCTTACCCCACAGGATACAAAACAGTTTAACCTCTTTGTTGATGAAAATCCTAAACATTCAGCTTTAATGAGTGCCATAGATAAGGTAAATAAAAAAATGGGCGAAAGGAAATTAAGACTTGCTTCGCAGGAACACAGAACCTGGGATATGAATCAGAATATGCTTTCCCCCAGATATACTACCCGATTTAATGAAATACTAAAAGTAGAATGCCGATGAAAAGAAAAGATAAAAACGGTTTTACTTTTTTTGTTCCGGAAAATGAAAATGTCATAGAACTACCCTTTATATCGCACAGGGTTAAGGCGGGTTTTCCTTCTCCGGCTGAAGATTTTATGGAGTCCCGTATAGACCTTAACAGGGAGCTTACACGAAACCCTTTGAGTACATTTTATATTAAGGTATGTGGAAACTCAATGACAGATGCAGGCATAGACAATAATGATATACTGGTGGTAGACCGTAGCCTTGAACCCGGTAATGGTAAAATAGCCATTTGTTTTATTGACGGTGAGTTTACAGTGAAACGGCTAAAAACCGAGAAGGAAGCTCTTTACCTAATGCCTGAAAATAAAGCTTACAATCCTATAAAAGTTACCGCAGAAAACCAGTTTGCAATTTGGGGTGTGGTTACATATGTTATTAAAAGTGTGCATTAACCATAAAGCAAATACCGTAAAAGCAGGACATATTAAATTATCACAACCCTGCAACATAAACATAACTAAATGAATATCAAACAGCTATATAAAACATCTGAAAGAAATATTGTGACATAAAAGCTTTTGCATGTTTTTATAAAAGAAGAATTTATAATTTAGTCCTGCTTACAAACAGCACTAGCTAAAAAAGATTTTATTTAGTAGTTAAATCTTTTAAGAACATTGTTTCAACCGGCCGAAGCAGTAAACCATTCGGCCGGAATAACAAATCAATTCTTCTCAAGAAAGAGAGTAAGAAAGGAGAACTTCCTTACTTCGGTTTTTCCAATGCTTTGTATATATTTAGGTATTCAAAAATTAAAGCATAAAAAATGGATGCTAAACTTTTTCTACTAAGTATTTTTCTAATGATAGCAGGTATTGTAATCATGTTTAGAAATAAATTTTATAAACAGAATACTAA
>CAMPIZ010000196.1 GCA_946886675.1 uncultured Flavobacterium sp. | reverse complement strand
TTATAAGCTTCCTTTGCTTTATAGGAACATTTGTCATCATTGGTTAAAAAATAATCACAATGTGATGCATAAAAAACGTGCAAAGCATCATCAACCGAATTTGAATAATATTCATCAGCTTTAAAACCATCAAAGTTTTTTCTAAAATACAAATTTGTAACATTTTGAAACTGAATATTTTTCGAAGTTATACTTCTTTCCATATATGTATCGAGCTGTTCATTAAAAGTAAGAGATTCAGGTTTTTTATCTATTGAAATAATTGCTTGAAAAACTTTCTCATCTTTCTTCATTTTTTTCAAACTTTCATTCACATATTGTTTTATGATTTTAAAAACAGTATAGTCTAAAGTCAGTAAATTGTTAAGATTGAAGACATCTGCACAAAGAGCATACATCGTTTTCTCTGTAGCCGCTTTGGGATACAATAATTTCAACAAAGGAGTATTATTTATTAATGTAATGGAGCTCTCGGAAAGTTGCTGTAACTTATAAGGCATCAAACTCAGCCTAAGCAGGCCTGTCGATTCATCATTTATAAACTCGTCAAATGTTTGATTAGTTGAAGTATTCACATCCAAAAGAGAACTCTCAAAAAATTCTTCTATATTACGATAATGCCAAGTAATACCATTATCATTCCAATACTGTACAATACACAAATCATTGGACAGGAATTTTATATTTTCTATGTGCAATTTTACTTCTTTTTCATGACCTGAATAACCTCTTTTTAAATCATTTATATGTGCATTAGAATAAGGAGTTAAAATTTCTTCAGACAAAATTTGATTCTTAATAAAACTATATATCTCTTTTTGCTCTCCATTTAATTTTTCTTTTTTCTCAATACGATCAAATACATTTAAATCTAAATATACATGTTTCATTTTATTAAAATTTATTGATATTAAAAATAAAAAAGTTTTAATTCTAAATGCAAGTTGCAAGTAATAAAAAAACTCCTTATAAACACCCAAAACTTTCGCTCCAAATCCTTAGGCCACATATTGCTTGTAAGCTGCTAATACGTTATATTTGCACTTCATAAATTTTTAATAATGATAAATATTACATTACCGGACGGTTCAGTCAAAAAATTTGACGCTGGGGTAACTCCTATGGATGTTGCCATGAGCATTAGTGAGGGATTAGCAAGGAACGTTATATCTGCTTCCTTTAATGGTACAACCATTGAAACCAAGACCCCACTAACGACCGACGGTTCGCTAATATTATATACCTGGAACGACAAAGAAGGTAAAAAGGCTTTCTGGCACTCTACTTCACACGTTATGGCACAGGCCCTGCAGGAAATGTACCCGGGGGTTATCCTGACTATTGGCCCTGCTATTGATAACGGTTTTTATTATGATGTTGATTTTGGCGACCATACCGTTACCGATAAGGATTTTAAAGCCATAGAAGACCGTGTGCTTGCCATTTCCAGAGAAAAACATGAGTTTAACATGCGTTCGGCCTCAAAGGCAGAAGCGCTTGATTTTTATAAAAAAGAGAATAACCCATACAAGGTTGAGCTTATAGAAAACCTTGAAGACGGTACTATTACTTTTTGCGACCACGCTACCTTTACCGATCTATGCCGTGGAGGGCACATACCAAACACAGGCATAATAAAGGCTATGAAGATTATGAGCGTTGCCGGGGCTTACTGGCGCGGTGACGAAAAGAACAAGCAGCTTACACGTGTATACGGTATATCTTTCCCTAAACAGAAAGACCTTACCGAATATCTTGAACTGCTTGAGGAAGCAAAAAGGCGCGACCACAGGAAACTGGGTAAGGAGCTTGAGCTTTTTGCGTTTTCACAAAAGGTTGGACAGGGCTTGCCATTATGGCTGCCAAAAGGTGCCGCACTACGCGACCGACTGGAACAGTTTCTTAAAAAAGCACAAAAGAAAGCAGGATATGAGCAGGTGGTTACCCCACACATAGGGCAAAAGGAGCTTTATGTAACATCGGGTCACTATGCCAAGTATGGAGCAGACAGCTTCCAGCCTATCCACACGCCAAATGAAGGTGAGGAATTTTTGCTGAAGCCAATGAACTGTCCGCACCATTGCGAGATATATAATACCAAACCGTGGTCTTACAAAGACCTGCCTAAGCGTTATGCTGAATTTGGTACTGTATACCGTTATGAACAAAGTGGTGAGCTTCATGGTTTAACACGTGTTCGTGGTTTTACTCAGGACGATGCACATATTTTCTGTACTCCGGATCAACTTGATGAAGAATTCAAAAAAGTAATTGACCTGGTACTTTATGTATTCAGTTCACTTGGTTTTGAAAACTTTAGCGCACAAATTTCTTTAAGGGATCAGGAAAACAGGGAAAAATATATCGGTAGCGACGAAAACTGGGAAAAGGCAGAAAATGCTATTATTAACGCAGCAAAGGATAAAGGCCTTAATACTGTAGTTGAGTATGGCGAGGCAGCTTTCTATGGCCCTAAGCTCGACTTTATGGTTAAAGATGCATTGGGAAGGCAGTGGCAACTTGGTACTATTCAGGTAGATTACAACCTGCCCGAACGTTTTGACCTGACTTACAAGGGTGCAGACAATGAGCTTCACCGCCCTGTTATGATTCACCGTGCACCGTTTGGATCGATGGAAAGGTTTATTGCGATACTGCTTGAAAACACCGCCGGAAACTTCCCGCTTTGGTTAATGCCGGAGCAGGCTATCATACTGTCTCTTAGTGAGAAATATGAAAATTATGCTAAAAAAGTTTTAGATTTGCTGGAAAATCACGAAATTCGCGCCCTAATTGATAACAGAAACGAGACAATTGGCAAGAAAATACGTGAGGCGGAAGTAAAGAAATTCCCTTACATGCTGATTGTAGGAGAGGAAGAAGAAAAGAATGGTACGATTTCTGTACGTAAACACGGCGAAGCCGGGAAGTCTAACCAATCAATGACAATAGAAGAATTTGCTTCTTTAGTAGAAGAAGAAATAAATAAGACACTAAAACCATTTTAAGTTTAACTTTTAAATTTTTATAGCCATAGCAATAAGAAACAACAGAGGTTATCAACCTCGGGTAGAAAAAAAAGACCCTCACAGGACGAATAAGGACATCCGCGTGCCTGAAATAAGGCTTGTGGGTGACAATGTAGAACCTGCAGTTTACAAAACAGCTCAGGCCCTGCAAATGGCAGAGGAACAGGAACTGGATCTGGTAGAGATATCTCCAAATGCCGCTCCTCCCGTTTGCAAGATAATGGATTATAAAAAGTTTCTTTATGAGCAAAAGAAACGTGACAAAATGCTTAAGGCAAAATCTTCACAAATTACCGTGAAGGAAATCCGTTTCGGACCGCAAACAGATGAGCACGATTACGAGTTTAAAAGAAAAAATGCTGAGAAATTCCTCAAGGAAGGATCTAAGCTTAAAGCTTTTGTATTCTTTAAAGGGCGCTCCATCATATACAAAGAACAGGGACAGATACTTTTATTAAGGCTGGCTCAAGATCTTGAAGAGTTTGGTAAAGTAGAATCTATGCCTGTACTTGAAGGGAAAAGAATGATAATGTTTATTGCTCCTAAGAAAAAGAAGTAATAAACCCTGAAGTCAAAAGTCTTAAAGTTTGTAAAGCCGGGGGGAACCTCTTTTTACAACCTTTGACTTTTAACTTTGGACTGAAGATAAAGTAAGTAAGATAAATTAAATACAGGAAGAAAATGCCTAAAATGAAAACTAAATCCAGTGCCAAAAAGCGCTTTAAAGTGACTGGTTCTGGTAAAATTAAAAGAAAGCACGCTTTTAAGAGTCACATCCTGACTAAAAAATCTAAGAAGCGTAAGCTAGCTCTTACTCACTCTACTCTTGTTCACAAGACAGATGAGAAAAGCGTTAAAGAGCAATTAAGACTTATCTAATAATAAGTCCGGTTAAAACAATTTAATAACCCTGGAGTATGGCTTTAAGTTTCCCGTAATAAGGAACGCCTGCTACAAAAACACATTTAAAATTATGCCAAGAGCAGTAAATTCAGTTGCTTCAAGAGCCAGAAGAAAAAGAGTATTGAAGCAAGCCAAAGGATACTTTGGAAGACGTAAAAACGTTTGGACAGTAGCTAAAAACGCGGTTGAGAAAGCAATGGCTTACTCTTACCGTGACAGAAAGCAAAAGAAGAGAAACTTCCGTGCATTATGGATCATGCGTATTAACGCTGGTGCAAGGCTTCACGGAATGAGCTATTCTCAATTTATGGGTAAAGTTAAAGCTAGCGGAATCGAGCTAAACCGTAAGGTTCTTGCTGACCTGGCTATGAACCACCCTGAGGCTTTTGCAGCTATCGTTAATAAAGTTAAATAAAACGTTAAACAATATATTTATTCTTACTTATAGAAAAACCCACTCAATGAGTGGGTTTTTTAGTATTATAAATTGACGTATAGATTATGTCTTCAGTTTCTTTTTCCTTGCTGCGGGGAATAGCACATTGTTAAGTATAAGCCTGTAACCGGGTGAATTTGGGTGAAGGTCCAGTGTGGTTGGCGCGTCCCCTACCCTGTGTTGATAGTCTTCAGGAT
>CAMPIZ010000195.1 GCA_946886675.1 uncultured Flavobacterium sp. | reverse complement strand
AATACTTTTTATAGGTTGTAAATCCAATCCCTTTTTACATAATGATATTACAGATAAAAATTTTTCGGCTGTTGTACAGCATATTAATAAAAAGGAACATGATACTTTATGGCTAACACCAAAAACAGTTTGTGTTAAGAAGGGTTTACATCATTTAAAAATCGGTTCTGTTATAAATGGAAGGGAAAAAGGTAAATGGTTTCACTACTACACAGTAAATAGAGATACCATTTATTGTTATTATATTGAGAAGTTCCGTAAAAAAGATACCTTAGTTATCTTAAATTCATCGCATAATATTACGAGCTGGTAATTTATTTAATCTTTTCATTACCATTTTCTTAACACCTTCTGTAAGTGCTTTTTGGTAATTTCGTAAGAATTAAATTTCTAAAATGGCACACATTTTGGATTCTTACAGAAAAATAAAAATCACAAACCATGAAAAAAATTGCATTAGTATTAGTTATGTTGGTAACAGGTGCCGTAAGTGCACAAAATAATCCTGTGCCACTTGTAAGTGTAACCGGTGAAGGCACTGTAAAAGTAACGCCGGATATGGCTACCATTACCATAGGGGTAAACAATCAGGGAAGCGATTCTGAAGAAGTAAAAAGAGAAAATGATAAGGCTGTAGATGCTATTCTTAAATATTTAAAGAAATCTGGTATAGACGCTAAAGATTACCAAACACAGCGTGTGTATCTAAACAGAAACTACGACTACGATAAAAAGAAATACTATTATATGGCCTCGCAAAGCATTACGGTTAAAGTAAGGGATTTAACCAAATACGAT
The DNA here is from genome assembly GCA_946886675.1 of uncultured Flavobacterium sp. The sequence continues at coordinate 3,795 of CAMPIZ010000195.1, read as the reverse complement.
CAGCTTATGGCCGGGCTTGTAGAATCGGGAGTAAATAATATTCAGGGTGTAGACTTTGAATCGTCCAAGCAAAAAGAACACGAAAAAGAAGCAAGAAGGCTGGCTATGCTTGATGCACAGCAAAAAGCTACAGAATATGCACAGGCAATTGGGCAATCTATAGGGCAGGCGTATACTATTAGCGAGAATAACGTACAAAACTATCCTGTAATGAGGACAGCTATGTATGAAGCTAAAGATGCTTCTGCTTCCAGAGAAACCCTTGCTGTTGGCGAAATAGAAGTAAAAGCAAATGTAACGGTAGGTTTTCTTTTGAAGGTAGATGTACGCCAGATATTAAATCAGGAGTAATAAGCTAAAATCCAAAATACTTAATACAACAAAAGACAGCTGTAATAGCTGTCTTTTTTGTTTTGTGGGGAGAGCAGGATTCGAACCATATGGTCTAAACCCGCATTATTCCTGCAAATGGCAATTTCATAATTTGAATTGCCACGATTGTGCCACAATTATGTTTATAGCAAAAGCTATGAATTTGATATCGAGAACGTTGCTTTCTTATACAAAAGTACTAAAAAAATAAAGAGAATAGCACAATAAACAATTACTTAACCTTTCTAATTGCCATTTCATTTCCATTTTGTTTCATAACGGCAGTTGTTACGGTGCCACTGCTGTTTTTGACAAATTCCAATTGCGCTCTGACTACTTTTAAAAAAAATAGATTTTCAGCCTCTGGAAAAATCGGGAATTTCTCCTGACCGGGTAGCTGTGTATACAGCTGCCCATTATCTAAGGTTATAGCCATATTATAACTGGGCTGAAGTTCGTATTCGCCGACAAAAGACTTAAGTTCGGCTTCGCTCAGGCTTATTTCTGTATGTGTGTCCTTGATTATAACCAAGGCTTTTCCATACAGGATGCGGCGCAGGTTATTAAGGAAAGATAAGCCATTATCGTTGTTTTGCAGCACGATGATAGTCTTGTCATTATCCATATGCCTTTCTATGAAGGTAACATAGCCCGGCCAGCCACCGCTATGGTTTGCCACCTTCCCATAGTCATCAGACTGGTTAACCATCCATCCGAAACCATAATTTGTTTTCTCATCATTTGGTAAAACGGGAGGCGTAAATAACAGCTCAAGGGATTTTCTGGACACCAGTTTATCTGTATACAATGCCTTGTCCCATTTCAGTAGGTCGGATGTGGTAGAATTTACGGTACCGTCGCCAACTATACCGTCAAGGCACACTACATAATTATTGTTGGGGTCGTTATCGGGCAAAACTTTTTTTCCGCTGGCATTATGCACATACCCGTAGGCATAGTCCGTAATTTTTTTTGGGTCAAGCCTGCGGTTGTACACAAATGTATTTTCCATTTTGACGGGCTTAAAAATATTATTGGCAAGGAATACTGCATAGGATTTTCCAGAGGCCTTTTCGATGATCGAAGCCAACAGTGCATATCCGGTATTGCTGTATTCAAACTTACTGCCAGAAGTAAAAAGGGCTGTGGTTTTTCTTTGGCAAACAGGGCAATAATGTCTTTGTTAGTGTTTATTTTAGTGGTGTCCCCTTTGGTACCGATTAACTGCATATAATCGGGTAAGCCCCCTGTGTGGTTCAGCAACTGTCTTATGGTAATCCCTTTGTAAGAGGATAGCTCAGGGATGTATTTGGATATAGGATCATCGTATTTCAGTTTGCCTTTCTGTTCTAAAAGTACGATGCCCATCGCAGTAAACTGCTTTGATACCGATGCCAGCTCAAAGATGGAATTATCGTCAAGGGGAAGATTTTGTGCTTCATCGCGCAGTCCAAAGCTTTTTTGGTAGAGTATATAGCCTTTTTCGGCTATAAGCACATTCCCATTGAATTCCTGTTTATTGAATAGTGCTGTAAAAAGGCTGTCAACTTTTTGCATGCGGTGATCCTGTGCTCCAGCTTTATATACACATGAGAGCAGGACGAACAGTATAATTTTTGGAATAGCGTAAGGGCACGACAATGCAGCTGCAAAGCGCAATTTTAAATTTTTCATGATAAATATTGATTAATGATTAAATAATTTCGATAACGATTATATTCCTGATGACCGACGCAGCAAATTATTCTTCGAATTTCCAATTGTAGAACGTTGCGGTCATGTTCTTGTACTTCATGTACTTAGCTTTGAACCTGTTATGTACTTCTGAGGGCTGTAGCTTCCCGTTGACAATAAAATCTTCTTTTGATAGCTTATAGGACATCCCTGTGGTATCATTAATAATGCCTTGCGAGATCATATCATTTTGCAATTGACGGTCGAACGCTTTAAAATCCTTGGGCAAATCTTCCATTTGTGCTATCATTTCAACTTTTTGTACAGGATCATAAGTACAGGCGAAAATCATTAAGGCAAAACACAAGATGGAAACCGATAGTATACTCTTCTCCAGCTGATTGATCATTGTGTTTTTCACGCCCAAAATTCTTTGGGCCCTTCTTAATACCGAATTTTTACGCCCTGAAAATGCGGGTGACAGGTTATGGGCAGATGCTCCGTGGCCAATTGACAGCAATGCCCTTACCAGGGATGGACGATCATGTGATACAGACACTGCGATGTCGTCACAACAATTTTCACGTTCCTCACGGATTAATAAATTCACCCAGATCAGGGCAGGATTGAAGAAAAACAGGGTTTCGGTAAATGTCTGGACTAGGTTCATCACAAAATCCCGGCGTTTAATGTGGGCGAGTTCGTGTAGTAGCATCGCTTCAACCTGGTCGGAAGGCAGGCTTGTCAGTAATCCCACGGGAACCAGGACCACGGGACTGATAAAGCCAACCACACATGGAACTGTTACAAGGTGCGATTCCAGAAAAGTCACTGCCTTTTTGATGTCTAGCTTTTCTTTTAATATAATAAAAGTATTCGCCCATTCCTGTGAAACTGTAATGGTGCGGAACTTTTTAAGCTTTTGCAGTTGGCCAAACTGACGAAAAATCCCGAAACTTTTCAGGCAAAAAAGTCCAAACCAAATTGTTGCTATCCAAAACACATTGCGGTTAATATAACTGATAGTGTTCTCAATTAGGCTAACTAAAGATATATGCCTTAAGAATGCATCTGTGCCCTTTTCCGCTTGAGTTGATGCGTGCGCAGTAAGAGTATCATCCGGCATAGCATTAATTTGCCAGAAAAATGTAATGACTGTAGCTAAAATAAAAAGACATAGTAGCGAACAGAGTACATTATAGCGTAATCTCGCTGAAGTATTCCTAGATAAGATTAGCACCATTGCACAGACAGCAGCAAGGAGCAGGCCCTGCCACAGCGAGTGGATCAGCGTCCATGAGAGTGCACTTATAAAAGTTCCATTATCAAATATCATCGGATGTAATTTAAGTTCTACCTGTTTTCAAGTTTGTCCAGTAACTTTCTGATTTCAGCGAGTTCTTCGGGAGATGTTTTTTTATTACCCAGTAACTGCATCATGAGGCTTGCTTCCGAACCACCATAAAGCGAATCAACAAATTTTTCAAGTAATGCCCCCTTAGTTTTCTTTTCCTCCGCAGCTGCACCGTAAATGTGCTTCATACTTGATTTATCAGCTGTAAGCAAACCTTTTTCAAACATGATCTGCATAAGCTTAAGGGTTGAAGTATATTGAACTGGGCGTTGCTCATTAAGCTTGTCGTTCACAAAACGGACGCTTGAGGGTCCGTTTTGCCAAAGTACCTTAAGAATTTCAAGTTCCGATTTTGTGGGTTCGATCTGCATGAATATTATTTTTAATTATAAGAT
>CAMPIZ010000194.1 GCA_946886675.1 uncultured Flavobacterium sp. | reverse complement strand
GTACTCAAAAATAGATTATATCAACGCCATTGCGGGGGACAGCCTTTTATTAAAAACTATTGGGATTAATAACCCAAAACATTTAAGAAAGATTGAAATAGAGCCGGTAATTGATATATATGGTTTTATAAATGAAAGTGACGATAAAAAATTCCAGATATTAAAACTGATGGCCGACAACGGTGAAATCTCAAAAATTCTGGAAGATGATGTAACAGGCAAAAATTATAAATACCATCTTATTACATTTAAATCGAATGTAAAGACAGACAGGCAAACTGTTGAAGGCCTTATAGCTTATCTTAATGAAGATCCGTTTCTTAAACAAATGCAGCAGGAATGGATTATTAATAAGGAAGTAGAGATTAAGGCAAACGACACGCTGTTAAAACAGATAGACGGCATATTAAACAGTTATGCCCGCAAAGGAAACGGAGGTGTTTTCTATAACGAAGAGCTTGCTTTAGACCAGGTTATTGAGCAAAAGCAGGAACTTCAGCAAAAGCAGGCAATGAACCGTATAGACCTTTTAAACTATGATAAAATTATAAAAGACAGCAGTGTAGTGCTAAACATAGGAGAAGGCTCTTTTTTAAACGGGAAAATGAAAATAATATATCCTGTATTGTTTATTCTGGCTTTTATAGTTGGGGCTACATTCAGGTCGTTTTATAAAAAACAGGTTGCAAAAAGAAAGATAATAATTGAAAATGAATAACGCAATATTAATAACAGGAGGAGCAGGCTTTATAGGAGCAAATTTTATAGAATACTTTTTAGAGTCTAACCCTAACTATTTTGTGGTTAACCTTGATAAGCTTACCTATGCCGGGGATCTGGCAAACCTTAAGGAAGCAGAAGGTAACCCTAATTACAAATTTATTCAGGGAGATATATGCGACAGGGATTTTGTAGAAAGCCTGTTTAAAGAATATAATTTTAAAGGGGTTATACACTTTGCTGCAGAGTCGCATGTAGACAACTCCATTTCGGGGCCGGAAGCTTTTATAAAAACAAATGTAACAGGCACTTTTAACTTGCTGGATGCGGCACGCAATCTCTGGATGGAAGGGCCAAATCAGTATAAAAACGATTTTAAAGGCAGCCGTTTCCATCATATTTCTACTGATGAGGTATATGGAACGCTGGGTAAAGAGGGGTTATTCACAGAGGAGACGCCTTATGCGCCAAACAGCCCTTACAGTGCTTCAAAAGCAGGGTCTGATATGGTGGTAAGAAGTTATTATCATACCTACGGAATGAATGTGGTAACTACCAACTGTTCTAACAACTATGGGCCTAAGCAGCATCAGGAAAAACTTATACCAACTATTATAAGAAAAGCAATTGCCGGAGAGAATATCCCTATTTATGGCAAAGGCGAAAATGTGAGGGACTGGCTGTATGTATTGGATCACTGTAAAGGTATTGAGTTGGTTTACAAAAAAGGGAGAAACGGAGAAACCTATAATATAGGAGGCAGGAATGAGAGGAACAATTTGTATATAGCTAACAAGATATGCGACCTTTTAGACAGCATGTACCCTAAGAAGGAAGGAAAATACAGTGATCTTATAACTTTTGTTAAGGACAGGCCGGGCCATGACCTAAGGTATGCTATAGACGCTTCTAAAATTGAGAATGAACTGGGCTGGAGAGCCGATGAAAATTTTGAAACAGGAATTGTAAAAACCATCCAATGGTACTTGGATAAACTTACATAAAAAATGAAAGGAATTATACTGGCAGGAGGATCGGGAACCAGGTTGCATCCGCTTACATTAGCGGTAAGCAAACAGCTTATGCCCATTTATGATAAGCCAATGATATATTATCCCTTATCAACACTGTTATGGTCTGGCATAAGGGAAATACTTATTATTTCCACACCTCATGATCTGCCTTTATTCAGACAGTTGCTGGGAGACGGCTCTAAACTTGGATGCAGGTTTGAATATGCCGTTCAGGAAAACCCTAACGGGCTTGCGGAAGCATTTATAATAGGTAAAGACTTTATTGGGAAAGACAAAGTGGCGCTTATATTAGGCGATAATATATTTTATGGTACCGGACTTTCTGATTTACTACAGGCAAATAACAATCCAGAAGGAGGTATTATATATGCATATCATGTACACGATCCTGAGCGCTATGGCGTGGTAGATTTTGATGCCCAGGGAAATGTGCTTTCTATTGAGGAAAAACCCCAGAAACCAAAGTCGCATTATGCAGTGCCGGGCATTTATTTTTATGATAATGATGTGGTAGAAATAGCTGCTAATATAAAGCCAAGCCATCGCGGGGAACTTGAAATTACCGATGTAAATAAAGAATACCTTAAACGGGGAAAGCTTAAAGTAAGCATACTCGACAGGGGTACCGCCTGGCTGGATACGGGAACCTTTAACTCACTTATGCAGGCGGGACAGTTTGTACAGGTGATAGAAGAGCGCCAGGGTTTAAAAATTGGCGCCATAGAGGAAGCCGCCTACAAAATGGGCTTTATAAACAAAGAACAATTAACACAACTGGCACAACCGCTTTTAAAAAGCGGTTATGGCACACACTTATTAAGCATACTGGAATAAATGACTGCAATACCTACAAAGCTGGAAGGCTGTTTTATAATTGAGCCAACATTATTTTATGATGACAGAGGCTATTTCATGGAGAGTTTTAACGAAGTCCGATTTGAGAAAGAAACAGGGCAAAGGGTACACTTTGTACAGGATAATCAGTCCTACTCCACAAAAGGGGTTTTAAGGGGCCTGCATTATCAGACAGGCGAGTATGCTCAGGCAAAACTTGTAAGGGTACTGGATGGAGAGGTGCTTGATATTGCTGTAGATATAAGGCCGGATTCTGCTACTTATGGGCAGTATGAAGCTATAGTCCTGTCCGGAGAAAATAAAAAACAGTTTTTTGTGCCAAGAGGTTTTGCCCATGGATTTTTAGTTTTGAGTGATACGGCTACTTTTTTCTATAAGTGTGATAATTTTTATAATAAAGAGTCGGAAGGCGGAATTATTTATAACGACAGCTCGCTCAATATAGACTGGCAGCTGCCATCGGAAGATCTTATAATATCAGAAAAGGATAAGGTACTTCCAACATTGGATAACGCAAGGAAAATATGGTAGTATTAGTTACAGGAGCATCGGGACAGTTAGGACAGGCATTACAGCATGTAGCTGATAATTATACAGATGTGGATTTTCATTTTGCCGCATCAGCGGAAGCGGATGTCACGGATAAAAAATCCTTAACTGCTGTCTTTGAAAAACTTAAACCTAACTATTGTATCAATGCTGCCGCTTATACAGCTGTAGATAAAGCAGAGAGCGAACCTGATAAGGCTTTTGCCGTAAATGTTACCGGGGCGCACAATCTTGCAGAAACTTGCAGAGACTACAAGGTAGTATTAATTCATATTTCTACCGATTTTGTTTTTGACGGGAAAAAAGATACTCCATACCTTGAGTCTGACCAAACGAACCCAATAGGCGTATATGGTAAAACTAAAAGAGAAGGTGAAATCGAGATACAAAAGGTGCTGCCTGAGCATTATATTATAAGGACTTCATGGTTGTATTCGCAGTTTGGCGCTAATTTTATGAAAACTATGCTGAGGCTTGCATCCGAAAGATCTTCGCTCAATGTGGTCTGCGATCAGATGGGTACACCTACCAATGCTGTGGATCTTGCAAAAGCAGTAATGCAGATAATAAAAAGCGATAAAAAAGCTTATGGGATATACCACTTTAGCAACGAGGGAGAGACAAGCTGGTATGGTTTTGCAAAACAGATATTTAAAGTAAATAATATTAATATTGATGTAAACCCGATACCTACATCGGCTTATCCAACACCCGCACAAAGACCGGCATACAGCGTACTGGATAAAAGCAGGATTAAAGAAACTTTTGGTATTAATATAAAGAACTGGCAAGAAGCAATTCCTTTATATAGTTGAACAATGTAATATAAAAATGGATACAGCACCCATTATATCTATTGTAAGCCCTGTTTATAGGGCAGAGAATATAGTAGCGGAACTTATTGCTGAGATAAGAAAAGCTATGCAGGATATAGGCGTGTCTTATGAGATTATTCTTGTTGACGACAGAAGTCCTGACAATTCGTGGCAGATAATGAAACAATTTTCTGCAGATACAGATGTAAAATGTATAAGACTAAGCAGAAATTTTGGGCAGCATCCTGCTATAATAGCAGGTTTGGCAAATGCAATAGGCGAGTGGATTGTGGTAATGGATTGTGACTTACAGGATCAACCTAAAGAAATATCTAGACTATACGAAAAAGCTTTAGAAGGTTATGAAACCGTCTTAGCAAAGCGTTATGAAAGAAAAGATAGTTTTTTAAAGAAACTCTCTTCAAAACTTTTCTCAAAGGTGTATAGCTTTCTAACCGATATGAAGTATGATAACGAGGTAGCTAATTTTGGTATTTACAATAGAAAAGTTATTGATTCAGTATTAAAAGTTAATGATTACATTAAGTTTTTTCCTCTATTTGTACAGCTTGCCGGTTTCAAATCAGTTTCAATACTAGTAGAGCATGCTGAGCGTTTTGA
>CAMPIZ010000193.1 GCA_946886675.1 uncultured Flavobacterium sp. | reverse complement strand
GTTACAATGGGTTATGCCGGGCACCTGGGAGCTTCGGTAGTATACGAGCAGGGAGCAGGGGTTAATAAACCCGCACCAGATTGTTCTGATTATCAAGCTGATTAAAAAAGTATATGTCTGACATAAATGTAAAAAAAGCAATAAAGGCCAGCTACTTTAGCATAGTTGGCAATACATTGCTGGCACTTTTAAAAGGTGCTGCAGGTTTTTTTGGAAACTCCTACGCCTTAATTGCAGATGCTATAGAGTCTACAACTGATATCTTTTCCTCTTTTCTTGTGCTACTGGGGATAAAATACTCTAATCGTCCGGCTGATGAAAACCATCCGTACGGACATGGAAGGGCGGAGGCTCTTATTACTTTTATAGTAGTTGGTTTTTTAATTACTGCTGCTACTATTATTGCTTATGAAAGCATACTTAATATACAAACTCCCCATGAGTTGCCTAAAAGCTGGACATTAATTGTTTTGGGCGGTATAATTATATGGAAAGAAATATCATTCAGGCTGGTTTTAAAGAGAAGCAAAGAAACAAACAGTTCTGCTCTAAAGGCAGATGCGTGGCATCATCGGAGTGATGCCATAACTTCTATAGCCGCATTTATCGGTATATCCATAGCACTTTTATTTGGTGAGGGATATGAGTCTGCTGATGACTGGGCTGCACTTTTTGCTTCTGGATTTATTATTTATAACAGTTACCTTATATTTCGTCCTGCTCTGGGTGAAATAATGGATGAACACCTGCATGATGATATTATTGATGAGATAAGAGCAGTTTCACCAAAAGTAAAAGGGATAAAGGGTACAGAAAAATGTTTTGTAAGGAAAGCGGGCATGGTTTATCATATAGAACTGCATGCTATAGTTGATGCTAATATTACTGTAAAAGAAGGCCATAAGCTGGCACACAGGCTTGAAGATTACCTGAGAGAAGAAATTGTAGGGCTGGGGCACATACTTATTCATGTGGAGCCTGATGATTACAGTTAATATTATTTTCCATAAAAAAAATCTCCCGAGGGAGATTTTCTTAAGAATATATAATTTTGCAGGACTTATTTAGCCAAAAGCTCTTCTACTTTAGCTTTAAGCTCAGCACCTCTAAGGTCTTTAGCAACAATTTTTCCTGTAGCATCCAGTATAAAAGTAGCAGGGATAGAGTTAATACCATATTGTTTTGCAATAGGATCTTCCCACTTCTTAAGGTTAGATACATGGCTCCAGGTAAGCCTGTCTGCCGCAATAGCTTCTTTCCACTTATCTGCGTTATCATCAAGTGATACACCTATAATGTTTAAACCTTTTGGGTGAAGCTCATTGTACATAGCTACCACATTAGGGTTCTCTTTACGGCAAGGCCCACACCATGAAGCCCAAAAGTCGATAATGGTAACTTTGCCCATAGCTTCTTTAAGTGAAAGGTTTTTGCCATCAGGCGTTTGTGCAGTAAAATCAGGGGCCATGTTGCCTTCGGCTACTTTTGCCTGGTTTTTTTCCTGCTCTTCCATTTTGGCAAGATTTTCTTCGATCTTTTTACCTTCAGTAGTGTTTCTTACATCCTTATCAATACCGTTATACAGCTTTCTAAGCTCAGCAACTTCCATTTTGCCGCTTCCCATAACCTGCTGTAGTAACAGTACATTAATGTAAGCTTTAGGATTCTCTTTTATAAACTCAACTGTTTTATCCTGATTTTCCTTCATGATAACCTCATACTGCTTTCTAAGCTTGTTTATAGTAACAGTATCCTGAGTTTGTTGTGCCTGCATCATTGCCTGGCTGTTATCCTTCTGGAACTTCATGCTCTTTTTCTGTATCTCCTTCATTTCTGTAAGGAACTTATGGAACATTTCGTTATTGTAAGTACCGCCCTGTACAGAGTTGTTAAGGGTATCTTTGTCTACATTAACTTCAATTTCTCCTTCTTCAAGGATAAAATAAACCCTGCCTTCCATTTCTTTACCTTCTACATTAAGCAGGCGAAGACCCGGCTCTGTAGCAGTACCTTTAAATACAAACTTTCCGTCTTCTACAACAGCAGTATCAACAGGTGTCATGCCCATCATGCCACCCTGCTGTTCCATAACAACTTTTTTACCGTTAAAAGAAGGGTCTATGCTTCCTGTAAGTTCATATTCGTTTTCCTTAAGCTTGTTGCACGATACCGCAAGAGCGGCAGCTGCAGCAAAAACTAGAATTTTTTTCATTTGATTTCTGTTTGATTTAGGCTGCTAAATTATCCAAAAATAAGATTCATACAGCGGTGTTTAAAATTATTTTTTAATTAGGAATTACTGCAGGACGGTGCCTGGTTTGTAACCAGCGGTGCAGTTGTATTTTTAATGCCTCCAAAGCCTTTTTCCACATTTATCATATTATGGTAACCACGCGCTTTAAGTATGGATGCCATAATAACAGAACGGTATCCGCCTGCACAGTGTATATAGAAATCACCATCTTTTGGAACTTCGGCAAAACGCTCGTTCACAAAATCGAGCGGTATATTTACCGCATTGGTAACATGGCCACCAGTAAACTCGCCCGGCTTTCTGGAATCTACTACCGGGAGATTTGTTTGCGCCAGCCCATCGGCAAATTCATCCGGTGATATGGAACGGATGCTTTCTGCAGGGTATCCGGCAGCTTTCCATGCTTCAAGTCCGCCTTTAAGGTAGCCCAGTGTATTATCAAAACCTACACGTGCCAGCCTTGTAACGGTTTCTTCCTCTTTACCTTCAGGTGTAACCAAAAGAATAGGCTGGTTAACATCGCGTATAAGTGCACCAACCCACGGAGCAAAGCCCCCATGAAGTCCAATAAATATAGAGTTAGGTATATGTTCTTTTACAAAATCGTTTTCATGCCTTACATCCAGCACAACAGCGCCTGTACTGTTTGCAGCAGCTTCAAGCCCGGCGGGGGTAAGCGGTGTTACACCTTTTTTAAGTATGCTGTCCAGGCTTTGGTAACCTTTAATGTTCATCATTACATTTTGAGGAAAATAAGCAGGAGGGGCACCAAGCCCGTCCAGAAGCTCTTGTGTAAACTCCTCTTTAGTCATATCTGCCCTTAGTGCATAGTTTGTTTTCTTCTGGTTACCCAGCGTATCGGTAGTTTCTTTACTCATGTTCTTACCGCATGCACTGCCCGCACCATGGCTTGGATAAACAATGATGTCATCAGGAAGTGGCATTATCTTATTGCGTAGCGAATCATATAAATGTGATGCCAGCACCTCCTGAGTAAGCTCGTTAGTAAGCGACTGTGCCAAATCCGGCCTTCCCACGTCTCCTATAAACAAAGTATCTCCTGTTATAATGCCGTGTATTTTGTTGTCCTGGTCTATAAGCAGGTAACAGGTGCTTTCCATTGTATGCCCGGGGGTGTGTATGGCTTTTATAGTATAAGCGCCTACTTTAAACTCCTGGTTGTCGGCTGCAATAAGCGCTTCAAATTCCGGTGCCGCAGTTGGGCCATAAACTATTTGTGCGCCGGTTTTTTTTGCCAGGTCAAGATGCCCCGAAACAAAATCGGCATGAAAATGTGTTTCAAAAATGTATTTAATTGAAGCATTGTCTTTTTTAGCCTTGTCTATATAAGGCTGTACTTCCCTTAACGGATCAAAAATAGCGGCTTCGCCGTTGCTTTCAAGATAGTAGGCTGCCTGCGCAATGCAGCCTGTATATATTTGTTCGATTTTCATTGTGGTAAATGAATTAAAATAATAACTCCTTTGCAAAAATAAAACAGCCCATAAGCAGTATAAACCACCCAAAGCCTTTTTTAAGCTGGCATTCGTTTACATATTTATGCAGATAAATGCCAACAAATATACCAAAAATGGAAATTATGGTAAAAGATAGAAGGAAAACCCAGTCTATAGTTATATGAGGCAGGTCGCCCGTAAAGCCGATAAGCGAGTTAACAGCTATAATGAATAATGAAGTTCCCACTGCTTTTTTCATGCCGAGTCCGGTAAAAAAGATAAGCATAGGGATAATAAGGAAACCGCCTCCCGCTCCCACAAGGCCCATAACCGCGCCTGTAAGTATTATATAGGGTAATATATAAAGGTAACTTCCTTTTATTGTTGCTCTATTTTCACTATCTGTTTTCTTGTAAGCATAGAGATGGCAGCCAACAACATAATAACAGCAAAAACTGTCATTATAAAGGTTTCTTTTGATAGTGTGAACGAGCTGTTATTTATAATTGTTTCCGGAATGGCGGGTACCAGATACCTACGGGTAAAGTATACCGTAATAAAAGAGGGGATAGCTATAAAAAGGCCTTCCCTTATAGCAACATTACCTTTAAGGTAGTTTTGCATACCGCCAAAGGCCGATGTCATCCCTACTATAAATAGTGAATAGCCCGTAGCTATAACAGGGTTTATTCCCATTATATATACTAAAAGCGGTACGGTAAGTATAGAGCCACCACCACCCATAAGGCCTAAAATAAGGCCTATTGCACAGGCACCGGCATAAACTGCAAAAAGTTCCATAGAGTTGGTTAAGGCGAGGCTAATATAAAAGAATAATATGAGAAGTATTTATAACATAATTAATTATAAATCAATACAATTATATT
>CAMPIZ010000192.1 GCA_946886675.1 uncultured Flavobacterium sp. | reverse complement strand
TTGCCAGTGTTCCTGTTGCGCAAGTATCTCAATAAAATATATTTCCTCAATAATTGCCGAACCTTTCTGTAAAGACGATAGACTTTTTATCGTTCATAAGCCTAACAACATAATCCAGGTTTCACTACCTATCTGGCAACCGCCTCAATTAGTATAACCTTTTCATTTTATTAATGACATGTTTTAGCCTCATGGCCAAAATATGTCTATTCATTCATGCAATAGAAGGTTTAATTATGTTGAATAGGATCATTCATTTTAGTATAAAGAATAAACTCATTATTGGGTTAATGACACTTGCACTGATAATTTGGGGTGTTTGGAGTGCCAGTAAATTACCTCTTGATGCTGTACCGGATATTACAAATAACCAGGTACAGATTATTACCCTTACTCCTACCTTGGCGGCACAGGAAACAGAGCAGTTAGTTACTTATCCAATTGAACAAAGCCTTGCCAACTTACCTGACCTAGAAGAAATGCGTTCCATTTCACGGTTTGGATTGTCTGTTATTACCGTTGTTTTTCACGATGACATTGATATTTATTTTGCCCGGCAATTGGTAAATGAAAAACTGAAAGAGGCGGAAGAAAAAATTCCTAAGGGGATTGGTACTCCTGAGTTAGCACCTGTCAGTACGGGATTAGGGGAAATATACCAGTATGTAATACATCCAAAAAAGGGTGCAGAAAATAAATATTCTGCAATGGATTTGCGCACCATGCAGGATTGGATTGTGGCCCGCCAGCTATATGGCACAGCAGGAGTTGCGGAGGTTAACAGCTTTGGCGGCTTGCTTAAGCAGTATGAGGTTGCGGTAAATCCAAATAGGTTAAAAGCAATGAATACAACCATTGCTGAAATCTTTACGGCATTAGAAAAGAACAATGAAAATACAGGTGGAGCCTATATAGATAAGAAACCCAATGCCTATTTTATTCGTGGAATTGGATTGATCCATTCCATGGATGATATCAGGAATATCGTAGTTAAGAAAGTGAATGATATTCCTGTCCTGGTAAAAGATGTTGCAGAAGTTCAGTTAGGTCATGCGGTTCGTTACGGTTCCGTAACCTATAATGGGGAAAAAGAAGTTGTAGGCGGTATTGTGATGATGCTGAAAGGTGCTAATAGTGCTGCAGTTGTGGAAAGGGTAAAAGCAAAAATGGAAATCATTAAAAAGGCCATACCCGAAGATGTAGAAATTGAAGCCTATGTTGACAGAACCAGTTTGGTGAACCGGGCTGTTGGTACTGTACAAACAAACCTGATTGAAGGAGCTTTAATTGTTCTGCTGGTATTAGTACTTTTTTTAGGAAACCTCCGTGCGGGTTTAATTGTTGCTTCAGCCATTCCGTTGTCTATGCTGTTTGCATTGGGCATGATGAATGTGTTTGGTGTAAGTGCAAACCTGATGAGCCTGGGTGCAATTGACTTTGGATTGATAGTGGATGGAGCAGTTATTATTGTGGAAGCAACACTGCATTTTCTGGTTGTAAAACATATTGCAGGTAAACTCACTCAACAACAGATGGATGAAGCTGTAGCAAACAGTGCCAAAAAAATGATGAGTTCAGCAGTATTTGGACAAATCATTATTTTAATTGTGTACCTGCCTATACTGTCTTTACAAGGCATTGAAGGAAAAATGTTTAAGCCAATGGCTCAAACGGTAAGTTTTGCCATATTGGGCGCAATGATACTTTCGCTCACCTACATTCCAATGATGTCTGCATTATTTCTCTCAAAGAAAACAACGCACAAAAGAAATATTTCCGATAAACTAATGGATTTCTTTCAGCGGGGTTATTCACCGCTACTCCGTTGGTCTATCAAAATGAAATATGCTGTGGTAGCAGCAGCAATTGGATTGTTAGCCATTACACTCATATTTTTTAGCAGGATGGGTGGTGAATTTATACCACAATTGCAGGAAGGAGATTATGCTTTTCACTGCATATTGCCACAGGGTACATCACTTACACAAAGTGTTGAAACATCTATGCAGGCAAGTCGCATCATTAAATCATTTCCCGAAGTGAACATGGTAGTAGGAAAAACAGGAAGTGCAGAAGTGCCAACTGACCCTATGCCACCAGAAGCTTCAGACCTAATTATTACATTGAAACCAAAAAGCGAATGGACAACTACAGATGACTACAATGAACTCGCGGCAATGATGATGAAAAAATTAGAAGTTATACCGGGTGTTTTCTTTGAAGCATCGCAACCCATTCAAATGCGTTTTAATGAACTAATGACAGGAGTAAGGCAAGATGTAGCTATTAAAATATTTGGTGAAAATATTGATACACTCGCTATGCTTGCTCCCAAAGTAGCTACTATTGTGCAATCAGTAGAAGGAACAACTGACCCGCAGGTAGAAAGGACGACCGGCTTGCCGCAAATCACCATCGAATACGACAGAGCAAAAATTGCCGGATATGGTTTGAATATTGAGGATATCAATCACACAATTAGCACTGCCTTTGCAGGCCAGGCTGCAGGCGTTGTTTTCGAGAACGAACGAAAATTTGATTTGGTGGTAAGGTTAGATAGTGCAAGCCGCACCTCTATTGATGATGTCAGCAATTTATATGTTGCCACTACAGATGGTAATCAAATACCATTATCACAGGTCGCAACGGTTTCCTTTAAAGAAGGTCCGGCACAAATAAGCCGAGAAGATGGAAGGCGGAGAATTGTGGTGGGCTTTAATGTAAAAGACCGTGATGTAGAAAGTGTGGTAACAGAGATACAAGAAAAACTAAATGCAGCTAAGATTCTCCCTACAGCTTATTACTATACTTATGGTGGCACATTTGAAAATTTACAGGAGGCTTCTGCAAGACTAACAATTGCGGTGCCGGTAGCATTGGCATTGATTTTCATGATGCTCTTCTTTGCTTTCGGCTCAATGAAAGAAGCCTTGCTGATTTTTACAGCAATACCAATGAGCGCCATTGGTGGCGTATTTGCTTTGATGCTAAGAGGGATGCCCTTCAGCATTTCAGCAGGTGTTGGTTTCATTGCACTATTTGGTGTGGCGGTCTTGAATGGAATTGTTTTAATAAGCACATTTAATCAATTGCAAAAAGAAGGTATGAAAGACATTATACAACGTGTACTGGAAGGAACAAAAATCAGGTTACGTCCTGTGTTAATGACTGAATCCGTTGCGGCATTAGGATTTATTCCAATGGCTCTATCAACAGGCGCTGGTGCTGAAGTGCAAAAGCCCCTGGCAACCGTAGTTATAGGTGGATTAATAACGGCTACGTTACTTACATTGATTGTATTGCCATTACTCTATATCATCTTCTCATCAAAAAGAAAAAACAAAAAGAAAATTGTTTTACCTGTTATTGCCATTATAGCATTGATTACTTTTTCAGGCAGTGTGCAGGCACAACAACCGGTGACCAAAAGAATTGATATTAATGAAGCTATTTATTCTGCCAATAACAATTTGCAGTACGGCATAAACAATGCGCAAATCAATAGAGGCAGGCTTCAGATGAATACCGCAACTGCCTTTCCAAAAACAGGTGTATTTATTGAAAATGAAGACTTGCGACCCAGCGATACTAAAGGCGCTTTAAAAATAGGCTTATCGCAAGGAATTTCCTGGCCGGGACTTTACAAGGCGCAAAAAAATCTGTTGAGCGAACAGTTAAAGTATTACCAGGTAAATGCAGATGCAATTGATGTTGACATAAAAAGAGCCGTAAGAACAGTCTATTACGAGCTTTGGTATTTGCAGGACAAACAACAGTTATACTACCGGTTAGACAGTATTTACAAGTCACTTAATGATGCAGCTATACTGAAAGTAAGAACAGGTGATAGCCCTGGCCTTGATAGCATTGCTGCCAATGTGCGGATGAAAGAATTAGAGGCGCAGTTAAATCAAATAAGTAATGACATACAGATCCAACAACAATCACTATTGCAACTTGTAAATTCAAACGAACAGATATTGCCTTTGCAAGCTCCATTAGAAAAGCTACCGCTCCCTGTGGAAATAACCGATAGTGTTCACCCGGTACTCGCATTGCAATCGCAAAACATCAATATTGCTGATGCTAATGTTGCGGTGACAAAAAACGAAAACAAACCGGAGTTCTCGGGCCGGTTCTTTAGCCAGCGTTTGTATGGAGTTAATGACCCATTATCTGGTTTTTCTGTAACGGCAGCATTCCCTTTGTTTGGTGCAGGCGCCTACCGCAACAAAGTAAAAGCAGCACAGGCTGAAGCGGAAGTACAAAGAAAACAATTTGAATACGGCAGGCAAGTTTTTACAACACAAAAACTGCAGGTACTTCAGGAAGTAGAAAAAAATAATCGCCTGCTAGTTTTCTATGAAACATCCGGGCTAGCGCAATCGGAAGAAATCATAAAGGCTTCGTCATTAGCTTATCGAGGAGGGGAGATAAATTTTTCGGATTTAACCCAATATCTATCCCAAGCTATAGGCATTAGAAGAAACTACCTGGAAGTGCTGAATGCTTATAATCAGTCGGTAATTCAATACAATTATTACATTAATCAATAAAGAAATTAAATAGCAATAAGATGAAAACAAATATAATAATCCTGTTTACCTTT
>CAMPIZ010000191.1 GCA_946886675.1 uncultured Flavobacterium sp. | reverse complement strand
ATACTACCTATAATATTACATTATTACTTCTGGCATTTTTCTTCTCATTTGCTGCACTGGCCCAGGAAAACGACATGGAATCAGCGGCTGCATTATTTAATTCCTATTCCTATGCCGATGCTGTTAAGGAATATGAGCAGATTGCTTCCAGGGGGCATAAGTCAGCTGAGCTATACAGCAAACTCGGTGATGCTTATTACAACATAGGCGAACTTGAAAAAGCAGGACAGTGGTATGAGGAACTGTTTTCTCTGAACCAAGAGGTGGATGCGGAATATTTTTACAGATATGCCCAAACATTAAAAGTGGCAGGGGATTATAATAAGGCAAATAAAATCCTCGATGTTTTTTCGCAAAAAGCAGATAATGACATAAGGGCTAAACATTATCTGGAGAACAAGGATTATCTAATTGTGATACATAAAAATTCAGGGAGGTATGCAATTTCAAAAACTGATATAAACTCTGCCTATTCGGATTACGGGCCGGCCTACTTTGAGGATTATATAGTTTTTGCAACTTCCAGGGATACAACAGGGCTTATCAGGAGAGTGGATGGCTGGACCAATCATTCGTTTACAGAGCTGTACCAGGCAAGGATAAAGGGAGATTCTTTATCACCACCAGAAAAATTTTCAAAAAGGATCGCAACCAGGGTGCACGAATCGACACCTGTATTTACAAAGGATGGGAAAACCATGTATTTTACACGAAATAACTATCATGAGGGAAAAATAAAAAAAGACTCAACAGGCCGGATATTACTTAAAATTTATAGGGCTACATTAAAAGATGGAGCGTGGACCGATATAACGGAGCTTCCATTCAACAGTAATGAATACAGCATTGCACATCCTGCACTCAGTGCAGATGGAGAGATCTTATACTTTGCATCCGATATGCCGGGAAGCTATGGAGAGGCTGACATTTTCTCTGTACGCATAGATCCTGACGGTACATTTGGCATTCCCCAGAATCTGGGAAGCGGAGTCAACACCCAAGGCAGGGAAAGTTTTCCGTTTGTGGATAGGGATAATCATCTGTATTTTGCTTCAGATGGTCATCCGGGCTTGGGAGGGCTAGACATTTATGTGTCAAAGCCTGAAAAAGGGGAGTATGTGAAAGCATTTAATGTTGGGGAGCCTATTAACAGTAACCGGGACGATTTTGCCTTCATCATTGATGGGGCGACTAAAACGGGTTACTTTTCCTCTAACAGAGGGGGTGGTCTGGGTTATGACGACATTTATGGTTTTTCAGAAATCAGAGAGATTGAGTTTGACTGTACACAGCTTTTAGCAGGCAGTATTACCGAGGAGAGCACCGGGAAAGCATTGCCGGATGCCAGGGTTTCCCTGTTTGACAATGAGCGAAACCTTTTGAAAACTACTGTTTCCGGGACCGATGGAACCTATAGGTTTACCGGGGTGGAATGTGGAAAGGCATATATTGTTAAGTCTGAAAAATCGTTATATACCACCGGCGAAACTTCAATTACCATGCCTCAGCGATCAGGTGAAACGATATTGCCTCTTACTCAGACTAAGCTGCAATCCGTTTACAAATTGGGAACAGACCTTGCCAAAGCATTTAAAATTGAGCAGATATATTTTGATCTTGCCAAGTACAATATCAGGCCAGATGCTGCTCATGAACTTGACAAGATTGTGAAATTTATGACTGAAAATCCTACAGTCAGGATTGATGTGCGCACACATACTGATTGCAGGGCCTCGGACAAATACAATAAAACATTGTCAGAGAACAGGGCAAAATCAGTAATAGCCTATATTGTTAGAAGTGGTATTCCTTCCTCACGTATAACAGGCCGTGGTTATGGTGAGACCAGGTTGGTCAATAAGTGTGAGGACGGGGTGAGGTGTACCGAAGAGGAGCATCAGCAAAACAGGCGAAGTGAATTCATTATAGTAGCAATGTAGTTCTCGTTGGTTGGTGTAAAGGGGCTGAGAGCAGCCTCTTTACAATTTAAAGCAATTCTGTCCCTTATGAAACCCATAAAGTCTAAATCTCCCCTAGGACAACTTCTGATGATTATTACAACTTTATGGTTTGCAGTAAAAAATTTTCACAAACTCAAAAGGTAACCCGGTCTTCTTTGGTTCAGGAAAATAGCAAGTTTGATTTTCAGTTTTTAATAATGGTACAAGAGAAACTGGTATTCGCAATGAGAATGAAATAATTCAGTTACACCTTGCGGTGTGTGGATTGCGGTTTTGTATAAGTAGAAGGTTATCACAAAAAGCAGGACAGCAACGCTATTGGAGTATCAGCCTAATAATGAAGAGCCTGCAGCTATTATTTATCTTAGGTGTTGGCTAATACCAGTTTTTTGTAAAGCGTAATAATGCCTACAAAGAAATGTCTCACTACTAAAACAAATACATTATGAAGCAATCAAAACTTTTCAATCCGGATTTAGGTCTTTTACTTTTACGAATCACAACAGGTGGTTTAATGCTTTTCCACGGGATGGCCAAACTCATTCATGGTCATGATGCTATTAAAGTTATATTAAAAGAAAATGGGTTACCCGAATTTCTTTGGATAGGCGTACCTTTAACTGAAGTGCTGGCACCTTTCTTACTTATTTTAGGGGTTTTTACCAGACTTTCGGGATTAGCTATTTCTATTGTGATGCTTTTTGCTATCTGTTTATTCTTTGGTACAGATTCTTTCTCTTTATCACAATATGGAGGATTAAAATCAGAGCTTAATCTGTTCTTCCTATTTGCAGGACTTAGTTTGTTTTTCACAGGTGGAGGAAAATATGTTCTTACCAGAACTCAGAATAACTGGCTTAACTGATCATACAGCATTTAAATCTGTTTTACTATTTCAGTTTTGGGCATCTCTATGGTTGGTTATTGTGGTTTTTAAAGTGTGTACTGGAACTATTACTTATTCCACTGCTGTAGTATAGAAATTAATAATCTAAAGGTCTTCAATAGTTGCAGGCTTGTAAAGCAACAGTTACGATTGGTTAGAAAAACTATCGGGTATTGGTTATAGTTGGTGCACAGCGTGCTACAGCTTTCTATGAATTTGCGGCAAGTGATGCTAATAGTATAGTTATTGATCTAACTACAGTATTAAAATAATAGATGAATAGACCGGACAAAATAGTTGTTTTTGTATTCATCACGAAACCAGCTATAGGAAGATTATCCAGTTTTATTTTTCATCCCTAACGGCTCTTAGTAATAAAATTGTGGTAAAAGTTTTGCTGACTGAAACCAATTTTATAAATCGTACTGTCATTTGGAATTTGACAGCTGTTTTTCAGGGTGTCCCCATAGTTATAAGTAAAGGTTTTTCCATTTTGAATAACCCAAGCCCAACAGTCAGCGAATCTTCAAAATACCGCTGCACGCTCGTACTGACAGCCGAATCAATAGGTGTCATTAATTTATTAGCTCCCAATATCAGCCTGCCTGTCCTTTTCAGGCTTATTTGTCATAGTCTTTTAAGAACTGTACTATTTCAGGATAAAAATCATTAATTTCCTTATAGGTTGCTCTGTTTGAAATATAGGTATTGAAAAAATCATATAAGGGCTTTGCCAGTTTAAAATATCTGGATTGGTTCTCTATTTCTTCATCTCCTTTATCCTTTCCGAATTTTTGTGCTAAAATACAGGCTGTGCACACCCTGACTAATAGTTCATCCAGTTCATTCTCCCATCCGGATTCATCCAATTTTTTTCCCTCACTTGTGGTAAGGAATAAATCTCTTATTTTATAAAGATCTTGATAATATTCAGGAATAAAGCCTTTGAGAAAAAGATGGCTGATCTCATGTGTTACCACATTTAAGTGCGGTGAAAATAGGACAGGGGATTCATCCGAGAGTTTTTTATGTACATCACTCAGGTATGCCAGCCGAAATATTCTGTCGTTCTTAAAGCTGTCATCTGCGGTTGGAATGGCATTGTTTCCCAGGTTGTTTAATAGATCTACATAAATTACAAACCTGCCATTTGTGGAGGTTCCGTAAAAAGTTTGAATTTTGTCAAGTATGCCTGATGTTTTGACGGTATCCTTAGCATTTTGGCAAACTGATTCATATAATCTTTTATGTTTTTCAATAAACTTATTTACCTTACACTCTTTATAGAAAGCATTGAAATGTTGAAGGAAAGTACCCATTGAGGAACTCCTGATATATTGTACTTCAGGTTGGATTTTCAGGGTGAAAGGGTCTTTTTCAGAAAGAAAAAGACCAAGAGAAGCCATATCATAACCGTCCCAGCTTCCTAAGTTTCTGTACCAGTCAAGGGATTCATGATTTTTAACGGGACTAAAATACGCTATAAGCTCTTTGTAATAAACAGAAGGGGTAGGCTTAATATCCAAAGTATCAGCTGTTGCTAGAGTATAGAAGATACTTAACGCTTCCATTCTGTGGTCAATTTTAACATCCAGATTATCCTGTGCCGATATTATTGAGGATGTAAGGAGTAACAACACGGATACAAATGATTTAGCGACCATATTTATTGTTTTTATATTTCGTGTAAGTTTTGGTACTATGGACCCTATTTAAGGCAGCCATATTCAAAAATATGAATATTGATTTACATAGTAGTATTTTTATGATAAACAAATAATTTTAAAT
>CAMPIZ010000190.1 GCA_946886675.1 uncultured Flavobacterium sp. | reverse complement strand
TAAACCATGCTGCGATTAAGATGAGGAAATATTTAAAGTAAGAAACCGGCTTGCCTTCACCACCTACAGTAGTGAAAAGTCTTTCCCAGCGTACCTTTTTACCTATATTTTTCCAAGATTCATTCTGATCAAGGCTCATCCAGATGAATACCGGCTTACCTACAATGTGGTTCTCCGGTACAAAACCCCAGTAACGGCTGTCTTCAGAGTTATGGCGGTTATCACCCATCATCCAGTAATAGTTTTGTTTAAAAGTATAGGATGTAACGGGCTCCCCATTAATTTTTATCTCATTGCCATTTACTTCAAGTTTATTGCCTTCATATTCAGTTATAATCATTTTATAAAATGGAAGGCTTTCAGTATTTAGTGCAACGGTTTTGCCTTCCTCCGGTATGTAGATGGGCCCCATGTTGTCGCCAGTCCAGGGCTTAGTATGAGGAAATACCCTTGAATCAGGTGTAGTGTCACTTCTCCTTATTATAGAGTCTATACCTGTAATGCCTCGAAGTTTTTCAGCACCTTCTAATGTGAGATTTGCTATAATCTTACCTTCATTGGTCATACCAAATTCAGTTGAGCCACTCTCAAAAAGCATTCGCTCATTAACAATACCCTGCTTGGCATATATTATATGAAAATACTGCAATTTTGCCCTGTCAGAAAGCATTAGCTCTTTGCCATCTATATATACGGTCCCGTCAATAATTGAAAGTGAGTCGCCCGGCGTACCTACACATCGCTTTACATAGTTTGACTTTTTATCAATAGGCTTGCGTAATCCTTTTGTTTGAGTATCCCCAAAATACCTTACTGTGTCCGTAGGCCAGTTGAAAACTACTATATCATTCTTTTCAATTTTTTCAAAACCCGGGAATCTAAAGTATGGTAGCTGCGGCCAGTTAGTATAGGATTTTATTCCTGCAACAGGTATGGTGTCATGAACCATAGGAGCTGCCACAGCCGTCATAGGTGTACGCGCTCCATAGTGAAACTTACTTACAAAAAGAAAATCGCCTACAAGCAGTGTTTTTTCTAATGATGCTGTTGGAATGGTAAAAGGCTGCATTACATAGGTATGCACTATTGTAGCTACTACAATGGCAAAAAGAAGAGAGCCTATAGTTCCGTCTCCGGTTTTTTCCTGATCATATTGTTCTTGGCTTACATAGGTTACATCTTCAAAATAATTGATGTAATAAATATACAAGCCTAAAGTAACAATGCCAAGTATATAATCCATGGCAGAGGTCTTACCGAAATTCCTCAATATCTGTACCCATACAACCGGGAACATAATAAGGTTAACTATAGGGATGAATAATAGAATAACCCACCAGCGTGGTTTTCTTATTATCTTCATTAAAACTACTGCATTATAAACAGGAACGGCAGCTTCCCATGGTTTTCTGCCGGCTTTTTGGTATAATTTTCATGTGCCAAGATAATGTATTACCTGTACTGCAAGGAAAAATATAAACCATTGTAATAGTGTCATTGTTATGTGTTTTTTATATATGTATCAGTTTTATGCAGATTGTTACTTTAAACCAAGTACATCTTTCATTGTAAAAATACCTTTTTTACCTAAAATCCATTCGGCTGCAACCACAGCCCCCAATGCAAAGCCTTCGCGGCTGTGGGCAGTATGCTTTATTTCAATAGAATCTACCTCAGAGTCATAAAACACGCTGTGAGTACCCGGAACATTCTCTATTCTTTTAGCATCAATAAGTATTTCATCTTCCTTGGCATTTTCTAATGCCCAGCTTGAATAGCTTGTGTTGTCTATAATATCCCTTGCAAGGCTTATGGCTGTTCCGCTTGGTGCATCCAGCTTCTGGGTATGATGTATCTCTTCCATGGATACTTTATATTGAGACAGCTTACTCATCATTTTTGCAAGATGTGCGTTTAGCTCAAAAAAAATGTTTACGCCCAGGCTAAAGTTTGAGCCATAAATAAAAGCTCCTTCTTTTTCTTCACATAGCCTGGCTATATCATGATAGTTTTCCAGCCATCCGGTTGTGCCCGATATTACAGGTATATTATTATTAAAGCATGTGGAAATATTGGTAACTGCGGCATCCGGTATACTGAATTCGATGGCAACGTCGGCTTTTTCAAGTCCGTCAAAAGCATCATTGCCGCCTTTTCGCAATACAATTTCATGGCCTCTTTCTAAAGCAACCCTTTCGATTACTTTTCCCATTTTTCCATAGCCTAAAAGTGCAATTTTCATTTATTTAAAATTGGTAACTAAGGGTAAGCCCCATGTTGTGTTTATAGTCTATCTGGTTTTGCTGAAGTTCAGGCTTTAGCGAAAGATTCTCACTTACATTAAACTGCATAAGGTGAGCATCAACGTTGGCCTCCACAATATTGAGTATATATGCGCCTACCGCAAGCAAGAGTGATAGGTCGCGGTTACGCTGATGAAAACGCTGGGCCCTTATAAGCCTGTCGGCATCAAGCCCTGCAAGTTCTCCTTCAAGCTCGCCGCCGGCCAGTAGTGTTTTATATGCATCACGGTATTCATGATACTTAGTATTATTCCATGAATAATAATAAACCGGAATGCCTATTGCAGCATAAACCAAAGGGATTTTCCAGTATTTTTTATTGTATGCCTGTCCAAGCCCCGGTACTATTGCCGAATAAAATGCGGCTTTAGAAGGTGCCAGGGGATCCTGAATAACGGTATTAGACGGAATTGTATCTAAAAGTGTAAGAGCAGGTTCTTCTGGATCCTGCTGTGCCATAGAAACAGCAGAAGTTAAAAAAATAAATATGAAAAAAAGACGCTTCACTAACCCTTAATAAGTTTTAAAATCCTGTTGAAATCCTCTTCCGAATGAAAAGGTATGGTAATCTTACCTTTACCTTTTGCATCAACTTTCACATCAACTTTTGCACCAAAAAACTCAGTGATGGCTTTTTTCTGTTCGGTTTCCACATTAAATGAGCCCGACTTAGACGAGACTTTCTCTGTTTGGGGCCTAAGGCTTTCCTGATAAGCTTTTACAAGAGCTTCTGTTTCTCTTACAGAAAGGTTTCCGCTCACTATTTTCTGGTAAATATCGGCTTGGGCATCGTGATCTTCAATATTAATAATGGCACGGCCATGCCCCATACTAATAAAGCCGTCACGAATACCTGTCTGGATTATAGGATCAAGCTTTAAAAGGCGCAGATAATTAGCAATAGTAGAACGCTTTTTGCCCACACGGTCACTCATCTGCTCCTGTGTAAGCTGTATTTCATCAATAAGCCTTTGGTATGAAAGTGCGATTTCAATAGGGTCAAGGTCATGACGTTGTATGTTTTCTACAAGGGCCATAACAAGCGAATCGTTATCGTTTGCTATACGTATGTATGCCGGTACAGTTTCCAGCCCTGCCAGTTTTGAAGCACGTAAACGTCTTTCTCCCGAAATAAGCTGATACTTGTTGTAGTCCAGCTTTCTAACTGTTATTGGTTGTATAACACCAAGTTCCCTGATAGAAGTACTTAACTCCTGTAGTGTTTCTTCATTAAAGTTTGTTCTTGGCTGAAAAGGGTTTATCTCTATAGCATCAATGTCAAGCTCAATGATATTACCTACAACCTTATCTGCATTTTTATCCTCAACCGATTTAATATCGTTTTCAGGATCCTTTAATAATGCTGATAATCCTCTGCCAAGTGCTTGTTTTTTTACTGCTTTTGTCATGAACCTACTGTTGTACTAGTGTTTTTCTTTATTATTTCTTCCGCAAGGTGCAGGTAATTTACTGCTCCTTTACTGGTAGCGTCATAATTAATTATGCTTTCGCCATAACTTGGCGCTTCGCTTAATTTTACATTTCGCTGTATAACGGTGTCAAAAACCATATCGTTAAAATGTTTCTGTACTTCTTCAACAACTTGGTTGGAAAGCCTTAATCGAGAATCATACATAGTAAGCAGCAGCCCTTCTATATCTAACGAAGGGTTGTGTATTTTCTGCACACTTTTTATTGTGTTTAACAGCTTGCCAAGCCCTTCGAGTGCAAAATATTCACACTGTATAGGTATAACAACCGAGTCTGCAGCGGTAAGTGCATTAAGAGTGAGCAAGCCCAGTGATGGTGCACAGTCTATAAGTATATAATCATACTTGTCCTTAATACTTTCCAGCGCTTTTTTAAGCATATATTCTCTGTTCTCCTTGTCTACTAATTCTATTTCAATAGCAACAAGGTCTATATGTGCCGGTATAACCGAAACATTAGGCGCATTACATTCTATAGTTGCCTCATCAGGCGTATTTGTATGTTCCAGAATCTGGTAGGTTCCTATTTCTACAGTCTCCACATCAATTCCTAAACCTGAGCTGGCATTTGCCTGAGGGTCAGCATCTATCAATAGTACTTTTTTTTCAAGTACACCCAGCGCAGCGGCCAGGTTAACTGAAGTCGTCGTTTTACCTACGCCACCTTTTTGGTTGGCAATAGCAATGATCTTACCCATGTATGTTTATAAATTTTGAACCGTAAAAATACAATTATTTATGGTTTATGAAAGCGGAATTTGTTAACAATAATTAAGTAAAAAACAGCTTTAAGTGAAAAATAATTGTGCCTGCTTAAAAATACTTATTATCTGACTAAAAAAATGGCAGATATTCAATATCTGCCATACAA
>CAMPIZ010000189.1 GCA_946886675.1 uncultured Flavobacterium sp. | reverse complement strand
GTACAGGATTATCGGTTTTCAATTCTTAATTTGTAATTCAAAATTTATAATTCTAATGACTCTCCTATTTCTAAAAGCATTAAGTCTTTCCCTTTATCATAAAACTTGCGTTTGGCTTCATCATGGTTAATTTTTATATAGCCAAAAGTATCATAATGATAGCCGAGAACTTTATCACATTCTACAAAATCTGATGCAAGTATAGCATCTTCAACATCCATAGTAAAGTTACTGCCAATAGGCAGTATTGCTAAATCAAGCTTCGTGCGAAGCGGTATAAGCTTCATGTCATATGTTAATGCTGTATCCCCGGCAATATAAATATTCTTATGCTCTCCTTCAATTACAAAACCGCCCTGATTACCCCCATAGGTTCCGTCAGGAAAAGAGCTTGAGTGGATAGCAGTAACATATTTTACTTTTCCGAAATCAAAATTCCAGCTGCCGCCGTGATTCATAGGATGTACTTTAAACCCCATTTTCTCATAATATCCTGTAATTTCAGCATTAGACACTATAGTTGCTCCAGTATTTTTGGCAATAGCCTCTACATCCAGAACGTGATCGCCGTGAGCATGCGTAAGCAGAATATAATCTGCCTTCAGTTCCGTAATGTCGATATGCTTTGCAAGTTCGTTTGCAGTAATGTATGGGTCAACAATAATATGCTTTCCTCCTACTTTTATTCCAAGACTGGCATGGCCGTAAAAAGTTATTTTCATAATTTCAGTTGTTGGTTGTTTCTATCTTAAAATTGTAAAACAATGCTTAACAATACCGAGAGTAAAAATGTTCCCAAAGCCACCTTTTTTAGTTCTGGGTCCAACTCTCTTGGTACAGTATTTTTCTTCACGGTTTTTAAATGTATCAAAAAAGGTATATAAGCAATCAAGAACAAATACTGCACCGGCTTAAAGCCATACAATATAGCAAATAACAGGGTTAAAAACAAGGCTGTTATGATTACTGTATAATGATAAACTTTTGCTCTTTCCGGCCCCATTTTTACAACGAGTGTATTTTTGCCGGACATAGCATCAGAAACCTGATCACGCATATTATTAAGGTTAAGTACGGCCACACTTAATAGCCCTATAGAAAGTGCGGGCAGTATAATAAGCTTATCTATTTCTTTTGCAAAAAGAAAATAACATCCTATAACACTTACCAGCCCGAAAAATATAAAAACAAAAATATCGCCCAAACCGCGGTATCCGTATGCAGAGCTGCCAACCGTATATTTTATGGCAGCTGCTATAGCCGCAATACCTAAAAAGAAAAAGAATAGTGAGTAGGCAAAATTATCTTTACCAAAGGAAATGTAAATAAGCATAACTGCTGCTGCAAGCGTTAAGAGAGAGGTAATTATTATACCTTTTTTCATAGCCTGTACAGTTATTGCACCACTTTGTATTGCCCTTAAAGGCCCTATCCTGTTCTCGTTATCTGTACCTTTAATACCATCACCATAGTCGTTTGCAAAATTTGAGAGTATTTGCAGTCCAAGTGTTGTAAGCAGGGCAAAACCCAATATATACCAGTTTGTAAAACCCTGAGAAAATGCATAAAAACTACCCACCAGTATACCAGATACCGATAATGGTAAAGTTCTTAAACGTGCCGCCTGAAACCAGGCTTTAGCATTTGCCATAAATAAAATAAATTAAAAATTACATCCAGTTCTTATCTGTTGTTTCAACCTGGTATAGCCAATAATCAGCAAATTTTTTAAGCCTTGTATAATCAGCAAGCCCAAAAGAGAGTATGCCCCCTGCTGTATAAAGTGTTAGTGTACCTACATCCGCGCTTTTATGCCAGAAAAACTGAGTGAGCTTAACAGCCTGAATTTTGTGTGGAGCAAGTACAAGTGTACCTATATCCCAGGCACCACTTTTCTTAATAATAAAATTATCGTTTACATATAACCTGTAGTTGCGAAAAGAGAAGTAAATAATCAACCCAACAAAGAGTATATACAGAGGTACAAAAATGATATATTCTCTTACTTCGGGAGCCAAATAACATATTAAGAAAAAAATACCAAGAGGTATTATAAGGGATTTAATTATTTGAAAAACAAGTTTACGCCTGCTTGGTTTTAATGTAACTCCTTTTTCGGGAATGCTTTCCAAAAGAAATTCCATTAAGGCATTTTTCTCAGCTTCATTACATCCGGGAATTTCAATAGCTGCATTTCTTTGCTGCTTGTTGGTTCCTGATGTTTCCATGCCTGAAGCCTGTCGAATCCTTATATCCTGTATACCAAGTTTTTTCTGAAAAAAATTACGCCCAATAGCCAGTAACTGCACTTTATCAGGCCTTATTATAGTATTACGAGTACTCAGTAATCCGTGAGACAATAATAAAGCGCCTTTTTGTTTTGTAATCTTAAAGTCAAAATACCTTATTATTGTGCGGAAAAGATTAATAGTAAGAGTAAGAACAAGTATGCCTATTATTATAAATATCACGAATTTTAGTAACAGCTCCGCATTAATATAATCATCAAGCGGGTCTTCTTCATAACCTGCAGCTTGTATAAAATCCTCTACATTCTGGTAAATGGTTATTGCAAAGGCAAACATTAATGCAAACGTGCGGGTATAATTTGAAGTAAGTCCGGTTTTTACTAATGTAAGAAAACTTATTTTTATAAAAGGGTGTTCTTTAGAATCGGCTTCAGGTAAATTTTCTGTATCCGATATTGTTTTACTCCCGCCATCCAGAAGTCGTTCCTTAAGCTGAAGGGCCAAATTATGGCTTATAGCTCTTATAGACACTTCTTTACTGCTGCTACCGGCAGTATCCACTTCGAGAGCATATACACTTATTATTTTTTGTATAAGCGACTGATTTATATTAACCTGTTGAATTTTATCAAGTGGTATGGCAATCCTGCTTTTGTTTAAAATCCCTTTAAGGATAACGAATTCTTCGTTCTCCTCATCAAGATGAAAAGTAAAATTTCTATACTTTAAATAGGCAATAACGGCCAAAGAAATCAAAATTACTGTAACAGCACTCCATAGGTAAACCTTATTTAACTGATTAATACGAAGTACCCATACTATCAGTAAAGGCCATAATGCCCTTATAGCTCCCTGAAAAGTATCGGCAAACATTACAACCACACCTATTAGCGACTGCCTTTGTGGCTGGCTGAAATTATTCTCCATCCCTGCTATCCTGTTTTAGAATTTTACCCACAAGGAGCTGCTTTATTCTTTCTGCCTCATCTTTTTCAATACCTGCAATTTTCACGTCACTTGTATCGCCACCAGCCGTAAAAACTTCTACGGCAGCAAGCCCATATTTTCTTGACAATATGCCTTCGTGCAGGGCAACATGCTGTACTCTGTTATATGGTATAACTATAGTGGAGGTGGCTAAGACTCCGCTTTTGTATATTACATCGTGATTACGGAAAGCAAAACTTCTGTTTTTAAAGCTTATAGTAACTAATAATATACTCAACGCAATAAGCAATCCATACACTATAAGTCCAAGAGGCCAGTAGTCTCTGGACTCTTCAATAAAATATATAACAGCTCCTGCAGCAATGCCAATTATAATATAGACTATAGCTACATTAATCAGCATTATTTTTTTATATGCCGGTTGTAAAGGTGTTAGTACTGCTTCTTCAAATCTTGGTAATGAAACGGTATCTATAACTTCGTTTGTAAAATCTTTTTTTATGGTATCCATTTAATATCCCTAAAGTTAGGCTTCCTCTTTTCAAGAAAAGCATCACGTCCTTCTTTTGCTTCTTCTGTCATATAGGTAAGACGTGTGGCCTCACCTGCAAATACCTGCTGCCCTACCATTCCGTCATCAGTAAGGTTAAAGGCAAATTTCAGCATTTTTATTGATGTTGGCGATTTATCAAGTATTTCCTGAGCCCATTCATAAGCAGTGTCTTCAAGTTCTTCATGTGGTATAACAGCATTAACCATTCCCATTTCATAAGCATCCTGAGCCGAATAGTTACGTCCTAAAAAGAAAATTTCGCGGGCTCGCTTCTGCCCTACCATCTTAGCTAGGTATGCAGAACCATAGCCGCCATCAAAACTGGTCACATCAGCGTCTGTTTGTTTAAATATGGCATGCTCTTTACTTGCCAGGGTAAGATCACAAACAACATGAAGGCTGTGCCCTCCTCCTACAGCCCATCCGGGTACTACTGCAATTACTACCTTAGGCATAAACCGTATAAGGCGCTGAACTTCGAGTATATTAAGTCGGTGCATACCATCATCGCCTACATATCCCTGATGCCCACGCGCTTTTTGATCGCCGCCGCTGCAAAAAGAATATACTCCATCTTTTGATGAAGGGCCTTCGGCAGAAAGCAGCACAACACCTATAGATGTGTCTTCGCGTGCATCTAAAAAGGCTTCAAAAAGTTCACTTGTGGTTTTAGGGCGAAAAGCATTCCTCACATCAGGCCTGTTAAAGGCTATACGGGCAACACCATTATATTTTTTATAGGTTATATCTTCAAATTCCTTTACAGTCTTCCAGTTTATAGTACTCATGTTAATTTATTATTTCCTGTAAAAATAAGCCATTTTTTGCATTTCTCAATAAAATGTAATTAGCTGTTGATACTGAAATAATTAAAAAGCTTTAGTTAAAAACTTTATATATTTATAAGTTAGGTAAAAAT
>CAMPIZ010000188.1 GCA_946886675.1 uncultured Flavobacterium sp. | reverse complement strand
GCTCTTAATCGCTGTAAAGCTGAGAAAGCGTTATAAAGAATATGGCCATAAGTGCCAAAAAAAGGCCAAGGTAATTTTTTTTGGTCACTGGTTCCTTAAAAGCCAGAATACCTACAAGACCTCCTAAAACTATCACTCCCATATTCATTGCCGCAAATACAGTTGATGGGTTTTGAGCAAACGCTTTATGCGCCTGAAGGTAAAAAAGTATATTACCAAAATTAAAAATCCCAATCAGCGTTCCAAAGGCTAGGTTTATAACCGAAAAAGATTTCTTTTTAGTAAACGCCTCATATAAAGCATAAATCCACGCTATTGCCAGAGCACCGCAAAAAACTATAAATAAGGATGTTGTAAAAGGCAGCGTGGTTAGGGTGGCTATTTTTTTGAACAGTACATCTACCAGGCCAAAACCAAATAACACAATTGTTGGATAAAACCATTTATTGCTGTTGTTTTTATCTTCTCTTGAAAAAATAAGCATGATAGCAGGAAACCCTACAGCGAGCCCTATAATTTTGTACAGGTTAAAATCTTCTTTAAAAATAAAGTACGAAGCAAGCACAGTTATAAATAGTGAAAGCCTTTGTGCGGCATCTGTTTTTACTATTCCCATATGCTTAATAGATGCAGCCAGAAAAATAAAAATAGAAGGCAGTAAAAAAGAAAGGGGAATATATATAAACCAGGGTGATGATGAGTTTACCTGCTCTAAACCGGGATTAAAAAAGAGATAGCAAAGCAACAGCGCAAAAATATAATTCCAGGCCACGACCTGGCTTATATTTATACTGAACTGACGTGCTGTTTTAAAAATAATTCCTACAGTTACGCTGCATATAATACTTAGTATCAGGTAAATCATTTTAGCTGTAAATTTTTGCAAAAGTAATACTTTTGGCTTATTCTTTGCTTCTTTCGTATATTTGAAAAAGCTATAAAATTGCTTTAGGTAAAAACCGGAACTTCAGGGTATATTGCTATAGCAAGAAACTTTCAGGTAAACAAAGGTTAGTAACTGTGTGTAAAGATGTAGCCAGTTTGAAAGTTAGCTTTAAAATATCCATTTAATAAGAAATTATGAGGGCAATACTGCTGATATTAGTTTTTTTTTCTACCATGCTTCCGGCTATTGCACAGGAAGATGCCTGGGTATATTTTACCGGCAAACCCAATGCAGATTTTTACCTTGATAACCCTTTGGAAATGTTATCCCAAAAAGCATTGGACAGAAGGGCGGTACAAGGTATCGAGCTGGACGAAATGGATGTGCCCCTGCATCAGGATTATGTTGATGGGGTAGAGGCAACTGCTGGCATTACAGTTATGGCAAGGTCAAAATGGCTTAATGCGGTACATGTACGTGGGTTATATGAAAACATTGAACTACTGGCGAACCTTGATTATGTAAGCAGCATTGAATATGCCAATAAAATGCTTAATACTCCCGGCCGTCCGGCTCAGACTTTAGAAATAAATGCAGTAAACAAGCAACTTGACGTTGCTGTTAATCTTGATTATGGTATGGGCAGTAACCAGATACAAATGCTTAACGGGCACATACTACATCAGGAAGACTACACAGGTACGGGGATGACCATAGCCGTTATGGACTCCGGTTTCCCCGGGGTAGATACAGCAGGGCCTTTTCAGAGATTGCAGGATAATGGGCTAATACTGGGGGGCTATAACTTTGTAAACGGAGATGAAAATGTTTACACTGCCAATCAGCATGGTACACTTGTGCTTTCTACAATAGGAGGCTATGTTGAAGGAGGACTGATAGGAACAGCACCCGATGCTTTTTATTATCTTTTTGTTACAGAAGACACCACCGGAGAAAATCCTGTGGAGGAATCTTACTGGGTTGAAGCTGCTGAAATGGCCGACAGCCTTGGAGTTGATGTTATTAATACTTCGCTTGGTTATTTTGATTATGATAACCCTGCCTATAATTATACTTATGAACATCTTAACGGGCAGACTTCTTTTGTATCCCGGGGTGCCAATATTGCTTTTAGCCGTGGTATGATATGTGTAACATCAGCCGGAAACTCAGGAAATTCGGCAGATCCTTATATACAGGTTCCCGCTGATGCTTTTAATACTTTAACTGTGGGAGCTGTGAATTTTGAGGAAACAAGGGAAGGTTTTAGTTCGATAGGATTTACAGCGGACGGCAGAATAAAACCCGATGTTATGGCACAGGGTTCAGGAGTAATTTATGCAAAGCCGGATGGAACCATAAGCTTTGGTAATGGGACTTCATTCTCCAGTCCTATTACCGCAGGGCTTGTAGCGTGCCTGTGGCAGGCTTTTCCTGAGAAAACAAATGTAGAGATATTGGAACTTGTAAAAGGGTCCGCCGACAGGTTTACCAATCCTGGTCCAGAATATGGCTATGGCATACCTGATTTTGCCTTTGCTCTTAATGAACTTGCTGTTAGCGAACTTTCTAAACAGGGTTTTGTATTGTATCCTAATCCGGTTAAAAATTTACTGAATGTAGCATTGCCAACTGATGTTTCCAATGCTTCACTAACAGTGTATAATAGCCTGGGGCAAATTGTTATGCAACATGAGTTAACGGCCAGTACTGCAATATCATTAGGAGGGCTTAGTACAGGCTTATATAGCTACAGAATAGATTCTGCTAGCCGGGTTAAAATGGGCAAGCTGATAAAAGAATAAAAACACATTACCAATAAATGAACAGAATTACACAACTATTTAATATACAATATCCTGTAATACAGGCAGGAATGATATGGGCCAGTGGCCATAAGCTGGCCAGTGCGGTAAGCAATGCCGGTGGGCTTGGCCTCCTTGGGGCAGGCTCCATGTATCCTGAAGTATTGCGTGAACACATACAAAAATGCAAAAAAGAAACCGATAAGCCATTTGGGGTAAATGTGCCCATGTTATATCCTAATATCGAGGAGATAATGAATATTATAGCTGATGAAGGTGTAAAAATAGTATTTACCTCTGCGGGTAATCCTAAAACATGGACAGGATGGCTTAAGGAACGCGGAATAACTGTTGTACACGTAGTAAGCAGTGTTAAGTTTGCACTTAAAGCACAGGAGGCAGGTGTAGATGCTGTAGTAGCCGAAGGTTTTGAAGCCGGAGGACATAACGGCAGGGAAGAGACCACTACCTTTACCCTGATACCTATGGTTAAGGAAAAGCTTGAAATTCCGCTAATAGCGGCGGGAGGTATTGCTACGGGCAGGGGGATGCTGGCAGCTATGATATTGGGTGCTGACGGGGTACAGATTGGTAGCCGGTTTGCAGCTTCGGTTGAGTCGTCTTCACATGAAAATTTCAAACAAGCCATTGTTAAGGCACAGGATGGCGATACACATGTTACACTTAAAGAGCTGGCTCCGGTGAGGCTTATTAAGAATAAATTTTTTCATGATGTGGTAGACTTATATACTAAGTCACCAACAGTAGACGACCTGAAAACATTACTGGGCCGTGCACGTGCCAAAAAAGGTATGTTTGAAGGCGATCTTGATGAAGGTGAATTGGAAATAGGCCAGATAGCAGGGCTTATACACGACATTAAACCCGCAGCCCAAATATTAAAAGAAATTATTACTGATTTTGAAAAAGCCAAGAAGGAAGTGATAGCGCTATAAAGCTTGAATGTAAGCCTTATAGCCACTTTTTTCATATACATCTTTAATAGGGGTAGAGTATATATCTTTCCATGAATCTTTACCGTGTTTTTGAACATATTTTTCAACTATGCGGTAGCCCAGCCAATAGTTTAATGATTTTGGAGCATCGGGAAATAAATCCTGGTCATAGCTTGTAAGCGGATTTTCTTCTTCAGAGTAAAAGTATTTTTCTATAGCGTTAAATATTTCTTTTTCATGACTAATATACCAGTCCCAATCTTCTTTGCTCATATCTTCTACGGCTTCCCATGCTGTAATTTTATTATCAAAGAAAACTCTTGTAAAGTAGCAGGCAAACCCTTCATCAATTGTTTGTCCCAGAGCAGTATTGCCTAAAGGGTCATTAAGGCGGTAGGGTTCATATACAATATGGTTTAACTCATGCGGAATACCTTTTTCCATACTGTACACAAGGTTAAACTCATTATTATTCAGTTCATAAACAAACTGGTCTGCAGTGCACCCGCCAAAACCTATACCCTGCATAGGTACAAAAGCAATACTTATTCTTGCTTTTGGCTTGTGTGGTACAAAACGGTTAAACTTTTTAAGGTTATGAGTTAGCAGTGAATCAATATTAAGGGTTAGGTATAGTTCTGCCTGCTTTTTAAAATAGTCTTTATTTTCAGCATAAAGCTTTTTATTCCATGCTGCCATACCCTCAGCACTATTAAAGTTGCCTGCATTTTCTTCACCGAAAATCATTCCGTAGCAGTCATTCCATAATGTTTTGTGTACATTATAAACCTTTTCTTTAATA
Organism: uncultured Flavobacterium sp.; assembly: GCA_946886675.1. The sequence continues at coordinate 241 of CAMPIZ010000188.1, read as the reverse complement.
AGTTTATCATTGTAATTTGCACCGCTGTTTGCTAATACCTGATGTTTGAATGCATTATAAATAACGACATCATCTGCTTGTATACTGTCAGGCAGGTTAGTAAGCTGTTGTTCAAAAGTTAACTCTTTATTCTCTTCTTTCTCCTTGCATGCCAAAATAGCTATAGAAAGTATAATATATAAGAAGTATTTTTTAGACATACACTGTTTCGTTATTAATTAGAATCTACGGTATATAATAA
>CAMPIZ010000187.1 GCA_946886675.1 uncultured Flavobacterium sp. | reverse complement strand
CCTGGGTACTGTAAGAGACAGTGTGCATATTAACCTTCAAAATCCGGCTACATACAATGCACTGGCATTTACCACTTTTACTATAGGGGCCAATACATCATCAACTGTATTAAAAACAACTTCAGAAAAAGAAAATGCAAACAGGACTACACTGGATTACCTTGCTGTTGCAATACCAACAGGTAAACTGGGAATAGCTTTTGGTATTATGCCATATACCTCTGTTGGTTACAGGATAGAAAACACTGAAACAGGGGAAGATGATTTAACCCGCTACAGAAGGTTTGAAGGTAGCGGCGGGCTTAACCGTGTTTTTGCAGGTGCAGCATACAGCATTACACCAAAATTAAGTATTGGTGCAAATTTTCAATATGATTTTGGTAACATAGAAACCAAGTCTATTGTTGGTATAAGCGATTTGCAATATCCAACCCGCGAAATTAATAATTCGCATTATGACGGCGCTTCTTTTAATATAGGAGCTACTTATAAAACCAAGTTTAAAAGCCTTACCTGGGTAACAGCTGCTAATTTTACACCATCGGCAACCTTGAGCAGTGAAGTTCAAAGGGATATTGCTACTATCACATTGTCATCTTCAGGTACCGAGTTGGTAGTAGATGAGCTTGAAGCTGTAAAATATGAAGAGGACATAAAACAACCTTCGAGATTCTCTATTGGTACAGGTATAGGGCTTCCGTCTAAATGGTATCTTGGTGCAGAGTATTCGCAGCAAAGCAGTAACGAACTGGGTAACCGCTTTGATAACGTAACCGGTGCAGGTTATGAGAATTCATACAGAATGTCTTTGGGAGGATATTATATCCCTAATTATAACTCGTTTACCAGCTACTTTAGCAGGATAACATACAGGGCAGGTTTAAGATATGAAAACACAGGCCTTGTAATTAACAATGAATCTATAAAAGATGCCGGCTTTAGCTTTGGCCTTGGGCTTCCGGTAGGAGCCTATGCTTCTAATCTTAATTTAGGTTTTGAGGTAGGCAAGAGAGGTACAACAAACGCCGGCCTTGTACAGGAAAATTATTTTAATATTTATGTGAGCCTGTCGTTTAACGACCGCTGGTTTGTGAAACGTAAATATGACTAATCTTTAAAGCCAGGCATCATGATAAAAAAAAATCTTTTAGTTTTTTTTCTTATCGCATCGGTATTTACAACTGTTGCGCAGGAAACCTCAAAATGTGAAGAGAACTTTGCTGCTTTTGAAACAAATGTAAAAGCCGCGAAGTATGATGATGCCATGCCGCAGCTGGATGAGCTTGTAAAGAAATGCCCTAAAATAAATGAAGAGCTTTATAATCTGGGTAATCAATTACTGAATTATAAAATTGAAGCTTCACAAACAAAAGAGGGCAGGCAGCTGTATATAGATAAAGCAATGGAGCTCTACATTCAGCATGAAAAGAGTTTTCCGGCTTCTAAAAACAGCAATAACATAAAAAGGGCGCTTTTAAAATCAGATTATAAACTTGCTGATGATAATGAGGTTTTTGGGCTGCTTAATTCGGCTTTCGAAACAAAAAGACACGATTTTACAGACTATCGCGCCTTAGAACTTTATTATAATCTTTATCTTAAACGTTTTGAAGAAGGTAAAAAAGGATTGACGGAAAAGGCTTTTATAAAAAGGTATGGTGAACTGTCTTCTCAGGTAGTTTATAACAAAAACAAAATTTCTGAAAGAAAAGCGGCACTTTTGACAAAAAAGGAAACGTTACCGCTTACTATTGAAGAGCAGGAGTTTTTAAACAGTGCGCAAAACAATCTTAATATTTTTACAGCTTTAGGTGAAAATATGGATGCACTTTCCTCAAAATATATAAGTTGTGAAAAGCTGGACGCATTTTATACAGCCGATTACGACAAAAATCAAAAAGATGCCGAATGGCTGGAGGCTATGGTAAGCGCTATGTTTAACAACAAGTGCTATGAGTCGGCAGTGTTAGAAAAAGGTGCTGTGGCACTTTTTGAGATAAAGCCGTCTGCTGATGTGGCTTCTCAGTTAGGAAATTTATATCTCAAGAAAAATAACCGTGATCAGGCTGTTATATATTTGGAAAAAGCAGCCCAAATGGTTGGAAGTCCGCAGGAAAAAGCCGACATTTATTTTAAGATTGCAGGTATATACAGGAATTTTGATAAAGGCAGGACTAAAGAATACCTTTTAAAATCGATAAAAGAAGATGATAAGTCTGCAAGGCCTTACATAACTTTGGCGGAACTGTACTCTTCAGTTACTAACGAGTGTAATGTAACACCCTTTGAACAGAAAGCAATTTTATGGCTGTCAATAGATACACTCAATAGAGCAGCCCTGGCACAGCCTAAGTATAAGCCTACTGTAGACTCTATGATAGGTAGTTATGAAAAAAGACTACCTACTAAAGAGGAGGCTAAAGCTGCCGGGAAGAGAAAAGGAGATGAAATAAGATATGGCTGCTGGATAAATGAAACAGTTACCATTCCAAATATGAAATAATGATTTTGCAAAAAAGCAAGGCTATATTGGGTTTAGCCGTTTTATGGGCAATGGTTTCCTGCGAAAGTAATTTCAGGGATGTGCAGCGGATGAATGAAGTAGGGTTTAGCCCAATAGGGCGCTCAGAAAATATTAATCTTAAATATACTGATTCCGGGAGGGTAAAGGCTATTTTAATAAGTCCGCTTATGCTGGATTATTCGAATCTTGAATACGGTTTCAACGAGTTTCCTAAAGGTGTGGATGTAACGCTTTTAGATGAAGGGGGCAAAAAAAGCTACGTAGAGGCCGATTATGCCATTACCTATTCTAAAACAGATATTATAGACCTTCAGGGTAATGTAAAGATAACTTCAAGTGACGGCAAGGTGCTGGAAACGCCCCAACTCTATTATGACCAGAATAATGAATGGTTTTATACAGAAAAAAAGTTTAAATTTACTGATGGTGAGGGCGGATATCTTGAAGGCCCCGGGATTGACTTCAGTAAAGACTTTAAAGTTTTTAGTATGCAGAAAAACACCGGAGAAATCAATAATGTAGACACAGAATAAAGCTAAAAGAAATGGGTTATTTAAAAATTGTATCATACGTATATCTGGCTGCGGCCGCATTTTTTATTTATGACGGTATCATGAGGCTTCAGGCCGGTGAAAATGCTTTTCTGGTTTTTACTCTGGCGGCATTAGCTATATTCATGTTTTTCTTCAGAATGCGTTTCTTCAAAAAATACAACAATAAGGAAAAAGATAACTAACACTTATGGAAGCGACGATTATTATAATAAGCCTGCTTCTGTCCGCTTTTTTTTCGGGGATGGAAATAGCTTATGTGTCGTCAAATAAAATTTACCTTAGTGTTGAGAAAAAGCAATCCTCATTTGTTTCTAAAATTCTAACCAGACTTACCGAAAAACCGGCACGATTTATAACTTCTATGCTGGTAGGCAACAGTATTGCACTTGTGGTATACGGTTATTACATGGGGCATACTGTTATGCGCTGGCTGGACTCAGCGGGCTTGCCATTGTACTATGCCATATTGCTGCAAATATTTATTTCGGCTTTCATTATATTGCTTACTGCAGAGTTTTTACCAAAGGTGTTTTTTCAGGTTTATGCCAACAGGCTTATAAAATTTTTTGCTTTACCGGCCTATGCTTTTTATTGCCTGTTCTCATGGATATCAAAATTTGTTATCCATATCTCTGATTTTATACTTATAAAAATTTTCAGGACAAATGGCGAACGCCAGCAGGGATATTTTAGCAGGGGAGAGCTGGGGCACTACATAACCGAACAGATGAACAATGTAGAGGAACAGGAAGAAGTGGATTCTGAAATACAGATTTTTCAGAATGCCCTTGAATTTTCCGATCTGAAAGCCAGGGATATTATGACTCCGAGAACCGAAATTGTTGCTGTTGAAATAAATGATACCGTTCAGGAACTAAGGGAACTTTTTGTAGAGACCGGCTATTCTAAAATGATTGTTTACAAAGAGTCGCTAGATAATATAATTGGATATATACACTCATTTGAGTTGTTTAAAAAGCCAAAAGCTGTTGGCCAGATGATGATATCTGCAGAATATGCTCCCGGGACAATTTATATTAAGGAACTGCTGGGGATACTTACCAAGAAAAGAAAGAGCCTGGCTGTAATTCTTGATGAATATGGCGGAACATCCGGAATTGTTACTGTAGAAGATATTATTGAAGAGCTTTTTGGTGAAATAGAAGATGAGCATGATGAGGAAGAAGAGCTTATTGAAAAAGAACTTGACAACGGAGTGTATCTTTTTTCGGCAAGGCTTGATGTAGAATATCTTAACGAAGAATATGGTCTTGAAATTCCCGAAAGTGATTCTTACAGTACCTTGGGCGGATTCGTTGTGCATAACACAAAAGAAATACCTAAGGCAGGCGAAAGGATTGCTTTTGATGATTTTGAAATTCTCATTGAGATGGCTTCAAACAAAAAGATTGAACTGATAAAATTTATTCCTCTCCAGCAGAAATAAAAAATTTAACATTTTAATCTGAAAATATAACTTCACTGCTTTTATTATTAAACAGATAATTCAATTTTCTCCCACTGAAATAAAATTAAACAACATAAAAAATGGCGGTTTTATCAAAAATTAGGCAGCGTTCGCTTCTTCTGATACTTGTTATTGGTTTCTGTTTATTAGCGTTTATAAT
>CAMPIZ010000186.1 GCA_946886675.1 uncultured Flavobacterium sp. | reverse complement strand
AGATATTATGGGTAGATGATGAGATCGACCTGTTAAAACCACATATATTGTTTCTTGAAAAAAAGAACTATAACGTTACTACTGCAAACAACGGACAGGATGCATTAGACCTTTTTGAAAACGAAAACTTTGATATTGTATTTCTTGATGAGAATATGCCGGGCTTAAGCGGTTTGGAAACCCTGGCTGAAATGAAAGAGAAAAAATCTTCGGTTCCGGTTATCATGATTACCAAAAGTGAAGAGGAATATATAATGGAAGAGGCTATTGGTTCTAAAATAGCCGATTATCTTATTAAGCCTGTTAATCCTAACCAAATACTATTAAGCCTTAAAAAGAATCTGGATATTTCAAGGCTTGTCTCTGAAAAGACAACCCTGGATTATCAAAAAGAATTCAGAAAAATAGCTATGGACCTTTCTATGGTCAATTCCTATGAAGACTGGATCGATCTTTATAAAAAGCTGGTTTTTTGGGAAATTGAACTCGAAAACATTGAAGACCAAAGCATGATTGAGATCCTGGAATCTCAAAAACTTGAAGCAAACTCACAATTTGGTAAATTTATTGAGAAAAACTATGAAGACTGGTTTGATCCTAAAGAGGATGACAAGCCTGTACTTTCTCATAATTTATTCAGGGAACTGGTTGTACCCGAAATAAAAAAGAAACAACCTATCCTTTTTGTAGTTATAGATAATCTTCGTTATGATCAGTGGAAAGCTTTTGAAAATGTAGTTAACAACCACTACAAACTGGAAAAGGAAACTTCTTATTTCTCTATACTCCCTACAGCTACCCAGTATGCCCGAAATGCTATTTTTTCAGGACTGACGCCTTTGGAAATGGAGAAAAAACACCCGCAGTATTGGAAAAATGATATAGACGAAGGGGGGAAAAATCTTTATGAAGCAGAGTTTCTTACCGAGCAGCTTCGCCGCCTGGGAATTAATATTAAGCAGGAATATTATAAGATTACCAATTTTAAAGACGGAAAAAAACTGGTTGACAACTTTAAAGGGCTAAAAAATAATGATCTAACCACCATTGTTTACAACTTTGTAGACATGCTTTCGCATGCTAAAACAGAAATGGATGTAGTTAAAGAGCTGGCCAGTAATGATAAAGCATACCGATCGTTAACTCTTAGCTGGTTCAGGAATTCACCATTATTGGAAATTATACAACAGGCACAGCAAATGGGCTTTAAGCTTATTCTTACCACAGATCATGGTACTATAAATGTAAAAAATCCATCTAAAGTTATAGGCGACAGAAACACCAGCCTTAACCTTAGGTATAAAACAGGACGAAGCCTTACCTTTGAGGATAAGGATGTTTACCATGTAAAAGACCCTAAGAAAATTCAGCTGCCAACCATCAATATGAGTAGTTCTTTTATATTTGCCAAAAACGACCTTTTTCTTGCTTATGTAAATAATTTTAATCACTATGTAAGCTATTACAGGAATACTTACCAGCATGGAGGTATATCCCTGGAAGAGATGATTATTCCGTTTTTAGTGTTTAACCCTAAATAGGCTGCCGTAATATATGGAAATTACATTTTCCCTTGAGGAAATAGACAGTGTTGCAAAACAGATACTGCAGCATAATATGAAGAAAACAGTTTTGTTTCATGCCGGTATGGGAGTAGGCAAAACAACTCTGATTAAAGCAATTGCAAAACAACTTGGCGTTAAGGACATGACTTCCAGTCCTACTTTTTCTTTAGTAAACGAATATGAGACGGAAAGCGGAGATATTCTTTACCATTTTGACCTGTACAGGTTAAATTCCGAAGAAGAAGCTTATGAGATGGGCATCGATGAATATTTCTATTCCGGAAATTTATGTCTTATTGAGTGGCCGGAAAAAACCCCAAACCTTATACCCCTTGACCATACTTCTGTTACCATGAAACAGCTGCCTGATGGCAAAAGGCATCTAGTTGTAAAATAGTTACTTAACTTATCATATTTTTTGTAAATTGTATCACAATATATCAGCCAAACCATGTCTTTAACACCTTTTACAAAACAGCAGTTACTTCCGCAGGAGGAGAAACTTGAAGTAGGCAAACAGCGAAGTGACCTGTTTATAGGTATCCCAAAAGAAACATCATACCAGGAAAGAAGGATTTGCCTTACTCCTGATGCTGTAAGTTCTCTTGTAGCGCATGGCCATAGGGTTATGATTGAAGCAGGTGCAGGCGAAAGTTCCAGTTACAGTGATAAAGATTACAGTAGTGCCGGAGCTGAGATTACCAATGATACAAAAAAAGTTTTTAGCTGTCCTGTTATCCTTAAAGTAGAACCGCCCATGGTTAAGGAAATAGAAATGATGAACGTTAACACATTGGTTATTTCTGCCATACAACTAAAAACACAAAAAAAAGAATATTTCGACGCCTTGACAGCAAAAAAAATTACTGCGCTGGCTTTTGAGTTTATAAAAGACGAAGATGGCTCATACCCTGCCGTAAAATCGTTAAGCGAAATAGCAGGTACAGCCTCGGTACTTATAGCTGCAGAGCTTATGATTAACCAAAAGATAGGCAAAGGTTTACTTTTGGGCAATATTACCGGTGTCCCCCCTACAGAAGTTGTTATTGTAGGTGCTGGAACGGTAGCAGAGCATGCAGCAAGAACTGCGATTGGGCTTGGCGCTAATGTAAAAGTATTCGATAATTCGATCAACAAACTGAGACGGCTTCAAAATAACCTTAATCACAGGATATTCACTTCTACCATCCAGGAAAAAGTACTGCTTAAAGCGCTTATGCGATGTGATGTTGCTATTGGGGCCATGCGTGGTAAAAACCGTACACCCATTGTTGTTACGGAAACCATGGTAGAACACATGAAACGAGGCGCTGTTATAATAGACGTGTGTATAGATACGGGTGGCTGTTTTGAAACTTCGGAAATTACCACACATGAAAAACCCACTTTTGTAAAAAATAATGTGATACATTATTGTGTACCAAATATTCCGTCCAGGTATTCAAAAACGGCCTCAATGTCTATAAGTAATATTATTAGCCCTTTCCTGCTGCAAATGGCAGATGACGGAGGTATTGAAAGTGCAATACACTGCAATCCGGGATTAAAGAACGGTGTATATTTTTATCACGGCCTTTTAACCAACAGGTCTATAGCCGACTGGTTCTCTATCCCTTTTACAGATATTAACCTTTTAGTATTTTAAACTTTAGTAAAAAAACTACTATTTTGCATAACCCGATTACACTAATTATTGCCGGTTTATTAATAGGTACATTTGGTACGCTTATAGGTGCTGGCGGTGGTTTTATTCTAGTTCCCCTACTCTTAATTTTTTATCCTGAATTTACTCCCGAAATTGTTACGGCCATCTCCATGGCGGTGGTTGCTGTTAATTCTGTTTCAGGATCTTTTGCCTATGCAAAATCAGGGCGTATAGATTATAAAGCCGGAGTAAATTTTGCGCTTTATACCATTCCGGGTTCTATACTGGGCGTATATACAGTGCAGTATATCCCAAAAAAGGAGTTTAATATTTTATTTGGGTTCCTGCTTGTAGCGCTTTCGCTGTATTTGTTTTTTAAAACAAAAAGTGCAGTAGTACAAACTATTAAAGAGATTAAAAAGGGTTATAAACACACTGTGCTTACTGATAAAGAAGGCATAACCTATGAGTATAGCTATAAACAGTCTAACGGAGCATTAATAAGTGTACTGGTCGGCTATATCTCACCTCTGTTAGGAATTGGAGGCGGAATTATACATGTGCCTGCTATGGTAAACTGGCTAAAATTTCCGGTACATATTGCTACTGCAACTTCTCACTTTATACTGGCTGTTATGGCAACAGTAAGTGTTACTGTACACGCTGTTAGCGGCAGTTATAATGATAATGAAATAATTACAACTGTTATATATTTATGTATAGGCGTTATTCCCGGAGCACAGTTGGGCGCATACTTATCGCATAAAATAAAAAGCCACATCATTATAAAAACCCTAGCGTTATGCCTGGTTTTGGTTGGAGTCCGGATATTGCTTAAAGCTTTCTGATAATGGAAATCCGTAAATATAACTCAGCCGATAAAAATGAAGTCCTCAATATCTTCCGGCTTAATATACCCAATTATTTTTCTTCCACTGAAGAAGAAGGTCTAATTGAGTATCTGGAAAAAGATACTGATGATTATTATGTACTGCTCATAGATAATAACATAGTTGGGGCCGGTGGCTTTAATTTAACCGATGATAAAGTGAGCGCAGTACTTGCATGGGATTTCTTTCATCCTCAATATCAGGGTAAAGGCCTGGGTACTGCTATAACAGACTTTAGAATTAAACAAATTAAAGAAATCAAATCTGTCACAACCATTATAGTGCGTACCGCCCAGTTCACCTACAGATTTTATGGAAAGTTTGGTTTTATCCTTCGTGAAGTAATAAAAGATTACTGGGCAGAAGGTTATGATTTGTATGATATGGAGGTCGACTTGATTAATTAGTACTTATTTTTCTTTCTTTTTTAGTTATAAGCATGTAAGCTATAAATAATACCACCGAAGCTACTACAAAGCCAATAATAAAAATAGACCAATCTAAAAATGAAAATAGAGGAAATTCTGACCACTTATCTGGTATATAATCTCTATGAAAAGAAGCCAATATTATTACAAACCTTTCAAACATCCATCCCAAATTCATAAT
>CAMPIZ010000185.1 GCA_946886675.1 uncultured Flavobacterium sp. | reverse complement strand
ATCTATGACAGACGTTATCAACAAAAGGGCAGCCATTGAAAAGCTAACCGCAAAATAAAACACTAAAAAAAGATAAAATGAAAAAATTAGTATATATAGCATCTCTTTCTATGCTGCTGTTTTCCTGCGGCGGTAAATCTGAAAGTGTAGATTCTGTTATAGAATCTAATGATATAACCAAAATAAGGGCTAAGCGTGAAGAGGTACATGCAGAATATGAAAAACTGACTGCCGACCTTGCCAGAATAGACGCGGCTATTGATTCGCTTGATCCAAAACAGCATCGTGCCCTTGTAAAAACCATGATCGTTAAGGATACAACTTTTACCCACTATATAGAAATACAGGGTAATGTTGATACTAAACAGAATATACTTATCTATCCTGAATTCTCGGGTATCCTGCAGCAGCTTAATGTAAAAGCAGGACAAAGGGTATCAAAAGGACAGGTGCTTGCCCGCATAGATGATGGCGGACTAAGTGCACAGGTAGCACAGGCGCAGGCACAGCTTGATCTTGCACAAACTACCTTTGACAGGCAAAAGAGGCTTTGGGATCAGAAAATAGGAAGCGAAATACAGTTCCTACAGGCAAAAACATCGCTTGAAAGCCAAAAGAAAGTGGTAGCACAACTACAGTCGCAGCTTAATAAAACTACTGTAAGAGCTCCTTTTTCGGGTACTATAGATGAAGTAATGACAGAAAGAGGCAAAGTAGTAAGCCCGGGGCAGGAACTTTTCAGGATTGTAAACCTTAGTGATATGTATGTTTCTGCCACAGTGCCGGAAACTTATTTAAGCCAGCTAAAACTTGGCGCTCCGGTAGAAGTATATCTTAATGCTATTGGAAAAACTTACAAAGGCAAAGTACGCCAGGTAAGCAAGTACATTAACCCTGAAAACAGGACCTTTGGTATAGAAGTAGCGCTTCCTAACCCGGATAACCTGCTTCGCCCTAACCAAGTAGCCGTTCTAAAAATTGAAGATTATAAAAACCCGGATGCATTGTTGCTGCCTGAAACCATTATACAGCAAAAAGCAGACGGTAAGCTTGTGGTTTACACTGTAGATAAATCTGATAAGGACGAAATAAAGGCAGTTCCGAAAGAAGTAACAACAGGTTATACAAACAGCGGATATACTGAAATAAAATCAGGCATTTCTAAAGGTGATGAAATTATAACCGATGGTGCCAAAACCGTTAAGGAAGGTACCGTTGTTGACATTATAAACTAATAAACTCATAACACAGCCAACATGAGTAAAAAAATAGAGAAAAGTTTCGGCATGTCCACCTGGGCCATTAATAATAAGATGACAGTATATGTTATCACGGCCATTATATTTATAGGTGGGCTTATCTCCTACTATTCCATGCCCAGGGAAAGCTTCCCTGAAATTAAGGAGACAAAAATATATATAAGCTCCATTAACCCCGGCAACTCTGCCGAGGATGTTGAAAAACTTATAACCAAACCACTGGAAGAAGAGTTTAATAATATTTCGGGCGTTACCAAGATAACATCAAACACGCTCGAAGATTATTCTATGATATTGGTGGAGTTTGATGAGGATATAACTGTAGAGGATGCAAAGCAAAAGGTAAAGGACAAAGTCGACAAGGTTAAGGCCGATACCGAATGGCCTACGCTGGACGGTGGTGCAAAGGTAGAACCTAATGTTTTTGACCTTAACATTGCAGAAGAATTCCCTATACTAAATGTAAACCTTACCGGCGACTTTACATCAGAAAGGCTTAAGGAGTTTGCAGAATATCTTGAAGAGCGCATAGAGAGGCTTCCGCAGATAAAAGAAGCCGCCATTCGCGGTGCAGAGGATAAAGAGGTGGAAATTGCAGTAGACATGTATAAAATGGCTGCCGCAAAAGTAAGTTTTGACGACATTATCAATACCGTAAAATTTGAAAACAAAACTATATCCGGCGGTAGTGTTACAGGTAATGGCATTAAAAAGAACATCAGGGTAATAGGTGAAATAGAAAAGCCTTCGCAGCTTGAAAATATTATTGTTAAAAAGCAGGACGGTATTGTTTACCTTAAGGATATAGCCACTATTACTTTTAAAGAAAAAGAAAGGACAACTTATGCCCGTGAATATGGCAGGCCGGTTGTTATGCTTGATATTAAAAAGCGAAGTGGTAAAAACATGGTGGAAGCTGTAGATGGTGTAAAATCTATTATAGACAAAGCACAGGAAAACTACTTCCCTGCCGGGCTTAAGGTAACTTATGCAAACGACCAGTCTACCAGGACCATTGCACAGGTGGATGACCTTGTAAACAACATCATTTTTGGTGTGGTACTGGTAGTTGTGGTGCTTATGTTCTTCCTGGGACTGCGCAACGCCCTGTTTGTAGGTATAGCCATACCATTATCCATGTTCATGTCTTACATGATACTTGCAGCACTTGGCATCACACTTAATACCATGGTACTTTTTGCACTGGTAATGGGCCTTGGTATGCTTGTAGACAACGGTATTGTGGTTGTAGAAAACGTATACTCGCTCATGAGCCAGGGTATGTCGCGTAAAAAAGCGGCTATAGAAGGTATTGGAGAAATTGCATGGCCTATTATTGCCTCTACGGCTACAACACTTGCGGCATTTTTCCCTCTTGGGTTATGGCCGGGGACAATGGGTAAGTTCATGATCTATTTCCCAATGACACTTTCTATTGTATTAGGTTCATCGCTGTTTGTGGCACTTGTAATTAATGCAATGTTTACGTCTGACTTTATGAAGATAAAGGAAAACGAAATGCCAAGAAGAAAAATGGTAATATTAAGTATCATTCTTGGTGGTATAGGCGCACTTATGCTCATAGCAGGTTTTTCTTCCGGTTCCGGTGCATTAAAAGGTATCGGTAACCTTATGCTGTTCTTTGTTATCATGATGTGGGTTTATAAATACTTCCTATTAAAAAGGATGGACAAATTCCAGAAAAACAGCCTTGTATGGCTGGAAAACAAGTACAGCAGCTTCCTGAAATTTGCGCTTTTGGGCATTAGGCCAAGATTATTCTTTATAGGCACTTTCATTTTACTAATATTATCATTTGTAGCGGTAGGAATATCTCAGCCTAACGTATTGTTCTTCCCGGAAAACCAGCCAAACCAGATAATGGTTTATATTGAGTTCCCGGAAGGTACTGATATTAAAAAAACCAATGAGTTTACCAAACTCATCGAGAAAAAGGTATACAAAATTGCCAATCAGTATATAGAAGACGGCAGCAACTATATGGTAGAAAGCGCTATCGCACAGGTGGGCCAGGGTGCCGGAAATCCACAAACCGAAGGAGGTTCTGAAAACGATATGCCACACAGGGGTAAGGTTACCTTAACCATGACCGAATTTAAATACCGAAAGGGCATTAACAGCCAGGATGTAATGGACCAGATAAGGGAGTCTGTTAAAGGTTATGCAGGAGTATCGGTAATTGTAGAAAAAGAACAGAATGGACCGCCGGCAGGATATCCTGTTAACATAGAGATTACCGGAGAGGATTACAACCAGATGCTTGAAGAGGCAGAGAAGATGAGAGACTTTATAAACAGCAAGAATATTGCAGGTATAGAGGAACTTAAAATAGACGTGAACAAACAAAAGCCGGGTGTAGATATTACTGTTGACCTGGATAAGGCCGGACAGCTGGGTATAACTTCAGGCCAGGTGGGCCAGACATTAAGAAGATCGGTTTACGGAGAAAAAATCTCTACCTATAAAGAAGGTAAAGATGATTATGAAATAAACGTAAGGCTTAAGGAAGAGCAGCGTAATGATAATAACATACTGTACAACCAGCCGGTAACCTTTAGGGATCAGGCTACAGGTAAGCTGGTACAGGTACCCATATCGTCTATTACAGAAACGGAAAACTCTATAACTTTTAATACTATTAAAAGGAAAAACCTAAAAAGAGTCATTACTGTTTATTCCAATGTGACTTCGGACTATAATGGTAACCTTATAGTAGAAAGAATTAAAAAAGAGCTAACGGATTATAAACTTCCTAATGAAATTACATACTCCTTTACGGGAGAACAGGAAGAGCAGTCTAAAAACATGGGCTTCCTTATTAAGGCCTTACTAATAGCTTTAGGCGGTATTGTACTTATCCTTGTTGCACAGTTTAACTCGGTATCTAAGCCTGTAGTAATTATGATGTCGGTATTATTGAGTTTTGGAGGGGTATTCTTTGGTATGGTATTCTTTGGTGATGACTTTGTAATTATCATGACCATGATGGGTATTATATCCCTGGCCGGTATTGTGGTAAACAATGCCATTGTACTAATAGATTATACACAACTGCTTATTGACCGTAAGCTTGCGGAAAAAGGCCTTGAAAAAGATGATATGCTTACAAAAGAAGAATATCGTGAGCTTATAGTAGAAGGAGGACGATCCCGTTTAAGGCCGGTGTTGCTTACAGCTATTACAACGGTACTGGGGCTGGTACCTCTCGCAATAGGCCTGAATATCGATTTCTTTAACCTGTTTATTGAATATAACCCTAAAATTTACCTGGGTGGTGACAACGTGATATTCTGGGGGCCATTGGCCAAGACCGTTATATACGGACTTATTTTTGCCACTTTCCTTACACTGGTAATTGTTCCGGTTATGTTCTTTATCCTGCAAAAAATAAAAATAAGGATAAAAAAACCTGTCCACCATTAATACTCTTTATAT
>CAMPIZ010000184.1 GCA_946886675.1 uncultured Flavobacterium sp. | reverse complement strand
ATGTAATTGTAATCTGACAAAAACCTATAAAGAAGTAGTAATTTTTTAAGATTAGTTCTTCCTATACCCATATAAAACAAATCAAAACCTATGGAATTAGTAATTAAAAATTTAGATAAGAAGTATGGTAACGGTGTCCATGCTTTAAATGATGTTTCCCTTACAATTGGCAAAGGTATGTTTGGCCTGCTTGGCCCTAACGGTGCCGGAAAATCGTCATTGATTCGCACACTGGCAACACTACAGGACGCAGACAGCGGAAATGCTATGCTTGGTGATATTGATATCCTGCATGATAAAGACAGCGTACGAAAAGTATTGGGTTATCTGCCACAGGAATTTGGGGTATATCCAAGGACCTCTGCCGAGGAGCTTTTAGACCATCTTGCATTACTGAAGGGATTTTCATCAAAGTCCGACAGAAAACAGATGGTTGAGCAATTACTGTTAAAAGTAAATCTTTGGGGACAACGCAAAAAAGCGGTAAGCAGCTATAGCGGCGGTATGCGCCAGCGTTTTGGTATTGCCCAATCATTGATTGGCGACCCAAAACTGGTTATTGTAGATGAGCCAACAGCTGGGCTAGACCCTGGAGAACGTAACCGTTTCTATAACATATTAAGTGAAATTGGCGAAAACATTATTGTTATCCTTTCTACACATATCGTTCAGGATGTGCGTGAACTTTGTACCTACATGGCGGTAATGAATAAAGGCAGGCTTCTTTTTAGTGGCTCGACTGATGATGCCCTTCTTGAAGTAAAAGGCAAAATCTGGGAGCAAAAAGTAGAAAAAGCAGCACTACAGGGCTATCTCGACAACTATAAAATACTGTCGAGCAAGCTTGTTGGAGGGCAACCGCTTATCCATATCTTCTCTGATATCGACCCTCTAAACGGATTTAGCCGCGCCGAAGAAAATCTTGAAGATGTATTCTTTGCCAAATTAAACGAATTAGCCTAACCAATACGAAACATAATCATGTGGAAATTCATCATATACGAATTAAGATATTGGCTTAAAAGGCCCATGGTCTGGATATTCCTGACTATAACAACATTCTTCTCAATAATAACATTTGGTTCACAGGGTGTTACCATTGGCGGTGCTGTAGGCAGCCTGCATAAAAATGCCCCTTATGTCGTAGAAGCATTTTATGCAGTGTTCTCTATTATCCTTTTATTAATGGTAACGGCATTTATGAATGCTACAGCTATACGCGACTTTCAGTATAATATGTACCAGTTCATATTTTCCTCGCCAATTAAAAAACGGGATTACTTTTTTGGTAAATTCATTGGTGTCTCGGTAATATCACTGATCCCAATGATAGGCATTTCATTGGGTGCTTTACTTGCCCCCATAACAGCCCCACTTTTTCCTGACAGCTTTAATATGGCGCCTGTTGAACGTTTTGGAGTAGTGATATGGTCAGGACATATTAACGGAATCCTTGTATTTGCCCTACCCAATATCATTATAGCCGGGGTTTTGCTATATGCTCTTGCTCTTATCTTCAGAAGTAATATTGTGTCTTTTATCAGTGTTACTGTATTGATAGTACTTTCAAGTATTGCGGGAGGATTTGCTGCGGACATCAAAAAAGAATGGCTGGCAAGCCTTCTCGATCCTTTCGGTAATAATGCTTTCGGAATTATGACACGGTACACAACTGTCATTGAAAAAAACACCAGCAGTGTCGGGTTTGAAGGCGATTTGTTGATAAACAGGCTGGTGTGGTTGCTTGTAGCGTTATTAGCTCTACTTCTCGTATACAATTCTTTCTCTTTTAACCTTAAGAAAGAGAATGCAAGAAAAATGAAACAGCAAAAAACAGAAGTGACCCCTGTAATTTCAGACAAGGTATTTAAAGCAACTTCGGCAAATGTTTTTTCATTCAGTACATTCATCAATCTTATCCGTTTTGAAACAAAAGCAATAGTAAAGAATCCTGTTTTCATTATCATAACAGGAGTCGGCATGATATTGCTTATTACGGCACTAAGCAGTTTCACCGGCAGATACGGAACGTCTCAATATCCGGTTACTTATGAAGTTATTGATGCCATCAATGGTTCATTTAACTTTTTTATGTTAGCTTTCATTACCTTTTATACAGGCGTTTTAGTTTGGAAAGAACGTGATGCCAAACTTAGTGAGATAGAAGATTCTACTCCTATAAAAACAGGTATATTATTTGCATCAAAAGCTTTTGCAGTTATAGCTGCCCTAGCCATTGTGCTTATATGTACAATTATTGTTGGATTAATAGCCCAGACGGTTTATGGATATATGCGCTACGAAATTGACCTGTACATAGAATCGTTGTTGGTTTTAGAATTGCTTCATCTGTCATATATGGTGGTACTTTCACTGTTGTTCCATTATCTTATTAACAACAGGTATATTGGCTATTTTGCTTTTATAGCATTTATTTTCGTTGACAGTTTTATCTGGGGATTGTTTAAAGTGAGTACAAACATGGTTTCATTCGGAGCAATACCTTATATCACCTATTCTGACATGAATGGCTTTGGCCCTTTCATTCCGGGAACAGTATGGTTCAGCATATACTGGATACTTTTTTCAATTGTCCTGTGTTTTGTATGTATCGCTTTTTATATAAGAGGAAAAGAAACCAGCCTTAAATGCCGATTGAATTCTGCAAAACGAAGGTTTAGAAAAAACAGGATTGCCATTGCGGTAAGCATTGTTGCGTTTGTACTATGCGGAGGCTTTGTCTATTATAATACAAAAGTACTTAATACTTATGAGTCAGGTGATGAAACTGAGGATATGCAGGTAGATTATGAAAAGAAATTCAAAAAATATGAAGCGCTTGCCCAACCAAGGTTTTATAAGCTTGATTATGCTATCGACCTTATGCCTGAAAACCGCAGCCTTAAAGCCATGGTGGTGTCATGGGCAAGAAACACATCAGGTAAACCTATCAAACAGTTACATTTTACTATGCCACAACTTAGCGATAACATAAAACTAACCATACCTGGAGGAAAACTTACACTTAATGATGACAGGCTAAATTACAGGATCTATACGCTTGACAGATCACTGGCTCCAAATGATTCCATCAAAATAACTTTTGAGCTTTCAAGGATAACCTGTGGATTTGAAAACAATGTGAGTTTTACACAACTTACCGAAAACGGCAGTTTCTTTAATAATATGGACTTGATGCCAACCTTTGGCTACAACAGCAATTATGAGATTTCAGATAAGAATACGCGTAAAAAACGTAAACTGCCGAAGCGTGATATAATGCCAAAACTTGATGAGAACAACATCGCGGTAAGAATGAATAATTACCTAAGCAATGATGCCGACTGGGTAGAGGTAAATACTGTAATAAGCACTTCGCCTGACCAGATTGCCATAGCGCCCGGGTCTTTGATTACGACCTGGAGAAAAAATGGAAGAAAATATTTCAATTATAAACTGAATCATAAATCGATTAACTTTTATTCATTCATCTCTGCCAAGTATGAAGTAGCAAGAAAAAAATGGAAAGGTATTGACCTTGAAGTGTATTATGATAAGAACCATGCTTACAACGTACCAAATATGCTTAAGAGCATGGAAAAATCGTTAGAATATTATACCACTCATTTCGGTCCTTATATGCATAAAGAATGTAGGATAATTGAGTTCCCAAGATACCAGAGTTTTGCACAGGCATTTCCCGGTACTATGCCGTTTAGCGAAGGAATAGGTTTTATACTTGACCAAAGGGATGTTATTAAGGATGATATCGATCAGGTGTTTTACGTGGTAGCCCACGAAATGGCGCACCAATACTGGGCACACCAGCTTATGGGTGCCAAGATGCAGGGTAGCGAAATGATGAGTGAAGGATTTGCCCAATACTCGGCACTGATGGTAATGGAAAAAGAATATGGCAAGGACAAAATGAAGAAGTTCCTGCAATATGAAATGGATGAATACCTAAATGGGCGAAGCGGTGAAAGGGAAGAGGAACAACCGCTTATGAAAACCCAAGGACAACAATATATCCATTATAATAAAGCGAGTGTGGTTATGTATTACCTTAAGGAAATGATAGGCGAAGAAAAGGTAAATGAAGCTTTGCGTAATTTATTGAAAGATTACGCATATAAGAATCCTCCCTACCCTACATCTATAGCTGCAGTTAATGAGTTTAAGAAGGTTACATCACCGGATATGCAGTACCTTATCAAAGATATGTTTGAAACAATCACTGTGTTTTCAAACCGTGCTTTGAAAACTACTTATAAAAAATCAGGCAATGGCTATGAGGTAACACTTACCACTACTTCTGAAAAATTCAGGTCAGATGGTTTAGGAAGGGAGACCGCCATACCTATTGATGATTATATAGATGTAGCTGTATTTGCCGAGCCTGAGAATGATTATACTGCTGGTAAAGTACTTGCTTATAAAAGGGTAAAAGTCAGCAAAAAAGACAATAGCTACACCTTTACTACCGAAGAAAAGCCCTATCACGCAGGTATAGATCCTTATAATTACCTTATTGACAGGATACCTGATGATAATCTAAAACCTGTTGATTGATTTAATTGAAGAAAGCCTGGTAATAAGAACCAGGCTTTATATTTATACTTATTTTTATTGTGATAAGTACACCATTACATTCATTACTGACTGTTCAAATATGGAAGGAAAGCAGGCTTTTTCTTCAGCGTTCAGACTGATAGAAT
>CAMPIZ010000183.1 GCA_946886675.1 uncultured Flavobacterium sp. | reverse complement strand
TATTCAATCCGAAATCAAATTTAATTAAACCCAACCTTCTTGAAAGCAGAGTATAATTTTAATCTTTTATTCAAAAGACATTTTAAATAAAATTCTTCAACAATAGATCTAATCTCTATAAACTAAGTCCTCTCATTAATAGATTCATAATACCATTTATACCACTCCACAAACTTACGTACCCCATCGTTAACATTCGTACAAGATTTATATCCATAATCGCTTACGAAAGCGGAAATATCAGCCCAAGTTTTTTCTACATCTCCCGGCTGCATTGGTAACATTTCTTTTATAGCTTCCTTACCTGTAACGCTTTCAATTTCATCAATAAAATCCAGTAACTTCACTGGTTTACTATTCCCTATGTTATATAACTGATATAAAGGTAAGTTTGGTTTACTTCCTAATAAGGTTGCGACAACACCATTTATAATATCATCTATATATGTAAAGTCCCGTGACAATTCCCCTTTGTTAAATACTTTAATAGGCCTTTCGTTTAATATAGCATCTGTAAATAAGAACATTGCCATATCAGGTCTTCCCCATGGCCCATAAACAGTAAAAAACCTTAGTCCAATGGTATTTATACCAAAAAGATGACTATAGGTATATGCCGTAAGTTCATTACTCTTTTTTGTAGCAGCATATAGACTAATAGGATAATCTACATTATCTTGTGTAGAAAATGGCACTTTATCATTTGAGCCGTATACGCTGGAACTACTGGCATAAACCAGTTTTCTTATCCCATAATTTCTACAGGCTTCTAAGACATTTAAAAAACCCACTATATTGCTTTCCACATAAGTAAACGGCTGTTCCAGACTATATCTTACTCCTGCCTGGGCCGCTAGATTGCAAACATAATCAAATCCCTCAGCTTCAAACAACTTTGGTAAGCTTTCTTTATCCTCCAAATTCAGCTTGATAAACCTAAATGCTTCTGCGTGATTTTCGCTGTTATAAACAATATTATATTCAGGAACAGTTTTTATCCCTAATTGGCCTATCCTGCCCAATTTAAGGCTAACATCATAATAATCGTTAAGATTATCGAGTCCCATAACAGAATGTCCAAGAGCCAACAATCTCTCACAAAGATGATAACCTATAAAACCTGCCGCCCCTGTAACTAATATCTTCATTTACTTTCCTATTTGATGAAAAACAAAGCCTATGCTTTTTAATTTTTCACCATCTAAAATATTTCGCCCGTCAAATATAAAAGCAGGCTTTTTCATGTTTTTATATATCCTTTCCCAATCATAATCCCTGAACTCATCCCATTCTGTCAGAATCGCAATAGCATGAGCATCTTTGCATGCTTCATACGGATTATTTAATACCTCAAGGCTATTACTATTTTCATCAGGACTTCTGCTCTGTAAATAATTCAAATCATTATACATCGCTTTTGCCTCTACCCTTGGGTCAAAAACTGATATCCTTGCTTGTTCATTCAATAAGTAGTCAGCCACATAGATTGCAGCCGATTCCCTTGTATCATTAGTGTCTTTCTTAAAGGCCCAGCCTAAAAAAGTAATTTTTTTGCCGGAAACAGTATTGTATAATGTTTTTACAATATTAGCTGCAAAACGCTGTTTCTGATGATCGTTCATTATAATCACCTGCTCCCAGTAATCCGCTACTTCCTTAAGTCCATAGGATTTTGCTATATATACCAAATTTAATATATCTTTCTGAAAACACGATCCTCCAAAACCTACAGAAGCTTTAAGGAACTTAGACCCTATACGGCTGTCCATCCCTATAGCCTTAGCTACTTCATTAACATCTGCACCTGTTTTTTCACACAATTCAGATATGGCATTTATAGAAGATACGCGTTGAGCCAAAAAAGCGTTTGCTGTGAGCTTAGAAAGTTCTGAAGACCATAAATTAGTTGTGAGTATATTTGCTTTCGAAATCCACGAAGCATAAATATCTACCAAAGCCTGTATAGCTGCTTTACCTTCTGCATTACTGCCTCCACCTATTAAAACTCGGTCAGGATTTAATAAATCCTGTACAGCAGTACCTTCCGCAAGAAATTCAGGATTTGAAAGTATCTGGAATTTTACCCCATTACCCGTGTTATCTAATATACTTTTAATTGCTTCTGCTGTACGAACGGGCAGTGTAGATTTTTCAACCACAATTTTATCTGTCTTTGCAACAGCTGCTATCTGCCTTGCACAAAGTTCTATGTATTTTAAATCAGCCGCCATCCCCTTACCAAGCCCATAAGTTTTTGTAGGGGTATTAACTGATATAAATACCATCTCCGCCTCATCGATAGCTTTTTCAACATCGGTTGAAAAAAATAAATTTTTCCCCCGGCAGGAACTTACAATTTCAGGAAGTCCCGGCTCATAAACAGGAATATTATTTACATCAGAATCATTCCAGGCAGCTATCCTTGATTCGTTTAAATCTACAACAGTAACTTTAATATCAGGGCATTTATAGGCAATCACAGCCATTGTGGGTCCGCCCACATAACCTGCACCTATGCAACAAATATTTTTAACTGTCATAATTATAATTTACCGTCAGCTTTATCACCCAATATACCTTTCACATCATAAATAATGCAACTTTGGCTTTTTAAAGCATCATAATCCATATTAATAAACTCTTTATGGGCAACCCCAAGAACTATAGCGTCAAATTTTTCTTTTGGCAATTTGTCAGTAGTAGTAAGCCCATACTCATGCATAACTTCTGCAGGGCTTGCCCAGGGATCATAAACTGTAACGTCAATACTGTATTCACGCAGTGCTTTAATCACATCTACAATTTTGGTATTCCTGACATCCGGACAGTTTTCCTTAAATGTAATACCCAGCATAAGCAACTTTGCACCGTTTACCACAATTCCTCTTTTAATCATTAGCTTTACGACCTGTGAAGCTACATACTCACCCATACTATCGTTAAGCCTTCTACCAGCTAATATTATTTCAGGATGGTAGCCTACTTCCTGAGCTTTTTGTGCCAGGTAATAAGGATCAACCCCTATACAATGCCCGCCTACAAGGCCAGGCTTAAAGGGAAGAAAGTTCCATTTTGTTCCAGCTGCTTCTAAAACCGCATGTGTATCGATATCCATGCAATTAAATATTTTAGAAAGCTCGTTAACAAAAGCAATATTAATATCCCTTTGTGAATTCTCTATAACTTTAGCTGCTTCAGCCACTTTGATAGTTGGGGCTAAATGAGTTCCTGCGGAAATTACTGATTTATAAAGCTCATTAACCTTTTTACCAACTTCAGGCGTAGAACCTGCAGTAACTTTAAGAATTTTTTCTACTGTATGTTCTTTATCTCCGGGGTTAATCCTTTCCGGTGAATATCCTGCAAAAAAATCTTCATTAAATTTAAGCCCGCTGATCTTTTCTAAAACAGGTACGCACTCTTCTTCAGTAACTCCCGGATAAACTGTAGATTCATAAACTACAATATCTCCCTTCTTTAAAACCTTAGCAACTGTTTCGCTTGATTTATAAAGTGGCGTAAGGTCCGGCCTGTTATTTTTATCTACAGGGGTTGGAACTGTGACAACATAATAATTACAATCTTTTATATCTTGTAAATGAGTAGAGCAATAAAGTCCGGAATCTAAAGGTACTTCTTTAGTTAAGACAGACTGAAGTAATTCGTCCTCTACTTCAAGGGTACTGTCTTTACCAGAATTAAGTTCATCTACACGTGACTGATTTATATCAAAACCTACTACAGGGTACTTCGTAGCAAATAATCTTGCAAGTGGCAGTCCCACATACCCAAGTCCAATTACTGCAATCCTCATATCTTATATGATTTGTATCTTATTGATTAGTTTTACTTTAAATTTTCCCAATACCATTTTACAGCTTCTTTCAACCCGCCTTCTAATGAGTATTTCGGCGCGTATCCTAATAAGTTTTTAGCTTTATCAATACTCGCAAGAGAATGTGGAATATCCCCTGCCCTGTTAGGGCCATGCTTAACTTCTACATTTTTTATCTCTGGGTCAAAATCCGAAAGATAATTTTTAAGATATCCTACTAAATCATTCAAAGTTGTCCTGTCTCCAAAAGCCGTATTATAAACTGTATTTACTGCTTCAGCATTTTCTGCAAGCATAGCGAGCTCATTCATTTGGATAACATTATCAATGTAAGTAAAATCACGCGAATAATTACCATCTCCATTAATAACCGGGCTTTCATAATTCATGAACTGCATTACAAATTTAGGAATAACAGCGGCATATGCACCATTCGGGTCCTGCCTTCTACCAAAAACATTAAAATATCTTAATCCAATGGTCTCTATTCCATAAGTTTTACTGAAAATATCTGCATATAGCTCATTTACATACTTTGTTATAGCATAAGGGGATAAAGGTTTTCCTATTTTATCTTCAATTTTAGGTAAAGATTCAGAGTCACCATATGTGGAAGAACTTGCTGCATAAACAAACCGTTTCACATTAGCATCTCTTGCAGCTACAAGCATGTTTAAAAATCCGCTTACATTTACATCATTACTGGTTACAGGATCATTAATAGAACGTGGCACAGAGCCTAAGGCTGCCTGATGCAGCACATAATCTGCGTCTTTTACAGCTCTTTTGCAATCTTCAATATTTCGTATATCACCTTCTAGAAGTTCAAAATCAGGATGAGAGAAAAGATGTTCTATATTTCTTCTATGTCCTGTTGCAAAATTATCAAGGCATATTATCTTATAA
>CAMPIZ010000182.1 GCA_946886675.1 uncultured Flavobacterium sp. | reverse complement strand
AACTATAACTCCGTCTCAACTTGTGCAAGTTTTTTATAAAAAAATCAGGTAAAAAACTAAAAAAATCGATGAAATGCATATTTTAACTATTTCTTATGCTCTTTTAGTAAGCTCTTGCATCATTACCTTCATAAAAATTTATGAAGGCTCTGTTAACCACACGGTTACCGCCAGGGGTAGGATAATCACCTGTAAAATACCAGTCACCTAAATTCTTAGGGCAGGCTTTATGCAGGTTACCTACACTCTGGAAAATAATTTTAACCTCAGCAGTTATATCGTCACTGCTAAGCATTTCTGCAATCTTATCAGAGATTTCCTGATCGGTGAATGGCGCATAAAATTCTTTTACATAATTTACAACCTCACTATCGGGCAAATTTTCCTGTGCTTTCGACTTTTTGTAAACCTCTTCTACTATATGTTCCATTCCTCTTTCTACAAGAAGCTCGTGTGCCGCTTTAAAGGCCACAAGCCCTTCCAGCTTAGCCATATCAATACCATAACAGTCAGGATACCTGATTTGAGGTGCAGAGGAAACCACGACAATTCGCTTAGGGTTAAGCCTGTCCATCATTTTAATAATGCTCTTTTTAAGAGTAGTGCCCCTCACAATACTATCGTCTATAATAACAAGATTGTCTTCAGGCTTAATAACACCATAAGTAACATCATACACATGGGCCACAAGATCGTCCCTACTGCTGTCTTCTGTAATAAATGTTCTTAGCTTAGCGTCTTTGATAGCTACTTTTTCGGTACGTATCTTAACAGAAAGTAGTTCTTTAAGGGTTTCTTCTGTTAAAGTATTCCTGTTTTCAAGTATATAATTGTTCTTACGCTGGTTAAGGTAGTCCTGTGCAGCTTCTACCATACCAAAGAAAGAAGTCTCTGCTGTGTTAGGAATATAAGAGAACACACTGTTATCAGTATCATTTCCTATAGCTTCCAAAACCTGAGGCAATACTAAACGCCCAAGTTCTTTTCGCTCCTCATATATTTCGGCATCACTACCTCTTGAAAAATATATCCTTTCAAAAGAACACGCTTTTTTAGGCAGTGCAGGAATAATTTCTTCTACGCTTACATCACCTCCTTTTTTAATAATGATAGCATTACCCGGAGTAAGTTCCTTAACCGACTCAAAAGGCACATTAAACACTGTCTGGATAACAGGCCTTTCAGACGCTACTACTGCAATCTCATCGTCCTGGTAATAATATGCCGGACGTATACCTGCAGGGTCCCTCATTACAAAAGCATCGCCATGCCCCATTAATCCGGCCATTGCATAACCGCCATCCCATTTTTTTGAAGCGCGCTTTAGTATTTTTGCTACGTTTAGTCTTTCTGCTATAACAGCACTCGCCTCTTGTTTAGACAATCCTTCGTCCTTGCACTGCTGGTAAATATCCATTACATCCTCATCAAGAAAATGACCTATTTTTTCCATTACCGTTACAGTATCTGCAAGCTCTTTAGGATGCTGTCCCAATTCTACAAGGCTGTCAAAAAGCTCTTTTACATTGGTAAGGTTAAAGTTACCTGCCACTATAAGATTTCTGTGCATCCAGTTGTTCTGGCGCAGGAACGGGTGTACGCTCTCTATACTGTTTTTACCAAATGTACCGTAGCGTACATGGCCTAAAAACACCTCGCCTACATATGGCACATGCTCCTTTTGCAGTTGCACATCATCAGCATATTCAGGGTGCGCAGCCATTTCCTCATTAATTCTTTCATTAATCTGCATAAAGATGTCCTGTATAGGCTGCTGCTGGTTTGAGCGTATCCTGCTTATGTAACGCTGCCCCGGTTTTACGTCCATCTTAATACTGGCAAACCCTGCTCCATCCTGCCCGCGGTTGTGCTGCTTTTCCATCAGCAAATACATTTTCTGCACACCATAAAATGCAGAACCGTATTTTTCTTTGTAGTATTCTAAAGGCTTTAACAATCTTAACAGTGCAATACCACATTCATGTTTTAAAGCGTCGCTCATAGTTGTGTTTTCTTGATTTTATATTAAAAAAAGCCCCGCAGTGAGGCCTTAGTATTTTTACTCTTCATCGTCCAGTGAAATATCAAACTGGGTTAATGCCTTAAACTGCTGCAGGCGGTCTATAACCTCCTCCCTTTGCAGGCGCTCCATTCTCTGGGTGCCAAACTCCTCTACACAAAAAGAAGCAAGAGTTGAGCCATAAATTATAGCATTCTTTAAATTTTCAAACGACAGGTTTTCGCTTTGGGCTACATACCCTGCAAAGCCTCCTGCAAATGTATCTCCTGCCCCTGTTGGGTCAAACACTTCTTCCAGCGGAAGTGCCGGCGCAAAGAACACCTGCTTTTCATGAAAAAGCAATGCCCCGTGCTCACCCTTTTTAATTACTACGAACTCAGGACCCATCTGCTGTATTTTGGCCGCAGCTTTAACCAGGGAATATTCACCTGTGAGCTGTCTTGCCTCTTCATCATTCACGGTAATTACATCCACGCGTTTAATAACCTCTGTAAGTTCAGGTAGTGCACAGTCCATCCAGAAATTCATAGTATCCAGCACAACCAGTTTAGGCTCCTGCGCCATCTGGTCAAGCACGCTTATTTGCACCAGCGGGTGCAGGTTGCCCAGCATTACCACATCGGCATCTTTAAAGTTTTCAGGTACTTTTGGCTGAAAATCGCCCAATACATTTAATTGCGTTTCTAACGTATCCCTTGAGTTGAGGTCGTTATGGTAGCGTCCTTTCCAAAAAAAGGTTTTACCTCCTTTTACTACCTCAATGGCAGAAACATCAATATCCCTGTTTGTAAATAAATCTATATACTCCTGCGGAAAGTCTTCGCCTACTATAGAAACAATAGCCGATTTTACTTTAAAGAACGATGCAGAAAGCCCTATATAAGTACCCGCGCCGCCCAGTATCTTATCGGTTTTACCGAAAGGTGTTTCTATAGCATCAAAAGCGACCGAACCTACAATAAGTAATTTATTCATAAACAGTATTAAAATGAAGGTGCAAAGATACTTCATAAGTTGGATACCCGCAAATTTGTCTATAAAATTCATTTATAGTTATATAAGGCAATTTCAGGGCAGTCGCAATTTACCCTATACAATGTCTGCCCTACCCCCTTTAAGACTGATTTGAAGACAATAAATTTGTAATAAACTAATCAACAATATAAGATTATGGAAAATCATGATTCACTTACAATCAATCTTTGGTTTGACAGGGAAGCCGAAGACGCAGCAAAATTTTACACTGCCATTTTTAAGGATGGTAAAATTTTAGGCAATACCAAATACGGAAAAGAAGGCTATGAAATTCATAAAATGCCGGAGGGCGCTGTTATGACTGTTGACTTTATAGTGCACGGAACACGCTTTGTAGGACTGAATGGCGGACCGCTATTTAAATTTAATGAGTCGGTTTCATTTATAATAGATTGCAGCAATCAGGAGGAGGTAGACTATTACTGGAACAAACTGGGTGAAGGCGGCGACCCGGATGCCCAGCAATGCGGATGGCTTAAGGATAAGTATGGCGTATCCTGGCAGGTTGTACCAAAAGTATTATACAAAATGATAAACGACCCTGATAGGGAAAGAGCAGGCAGGGCAATGAACGCTATGCTGCAGATGAAAAAAATGAACATCGCAAAACTGGAAGAAGCGTTTAACAGTTAAAACATAAAATTGCTATGAATAAAATATCCGCTTTAAGTATAAGGCGGATATTTTTATCACAACAACTTCTCTCCTTCCGCTTCATAAAAGGCGTCTACATTAAGCACAGGCTGCTGCGAAGCCATTACAGCAAGCTGGTCACAACGCTCATTTTGCGGATGATTGTTATGCCCTTTAATCCATTTGAATTCCACTTTGTGCTGCCTGTAAACTTTTAGGAAACGTTTCCATAAGTCCGGATTCTTTTTCCCGGCAAAGCCTTTCTTTTCCCAGCCAAAAACCCAGCCTTTAACAACAGAGTCTACCACATATTTGGAATCGGATACAACCAGTACAGCAGTTCCCGGATTTTTAAGTTTTTCAAGGCCAACTATAACCGCAAGCAGCTCCATACGGTTATTGGTAGTTTTACGAAAGCCTTCATAAAACTCCTTGCGGTATGGCGAACCCACCTTTTCCATAACAACACCATATCCTCCGGGCCCTGGATTGCCCTTTGCCGCGCCATCGGTATATATATGTACTTCGTGGATCATTATCATTTAGATTATTGACTATCAGACTGCAGAAAAATTATCTAACGCTATCTGAAAATATAACTATCGATTTAAAAGTTCTTCTATAATTCTTGGAAAATGTTCATGTTCCAGTGTAAGCACTTTAAGTGCTACATCTTCGGGCGTAAGGCATTCTTCTACTGCTATTGCTTTCTGGAAAATTATACTGCCTTCATCATAATTCTCATCAACATAATGGATGGTAATACCGCTTTCTTTCTCCTTATTTTCAAGCACTGCCTTATGAACATTCATGCCATACATGCCTTTGCCGCCATATTTAGGCAGCAATGCCGGGTGTATGTTAATCACCTTATGAGGATAAGCCGCAATAATATTTGCCGGAAACTTCCATAAAAACCCAGCCAGTACTATAATATCAGCATTAAGCTGTTCTATTTTCTGAAGCACATCACGACCATTAAGCTCTTCTCTTGTAAATACAAAAGTCGGGACATTATACTCTTTTGCCTTCTCTATTGCACCTGCATTGGGGTTGTTTGTAAAC
>CAMPIZ010000181.1 GCA_946886675.1 uncultured Flavobacterium sp. | reverse complement strand
ATTATAATTTTTTAGCTTCATTCCAAAATACATCCATTTCCGCAAGTGTCATATCAGCAAGCGGTTTACCCAGCTCTTTTGCCCTACCTTCAAGATATGTAAAACGCTTTATGAATTTCTTATTAGTACGCTCCAGCGCATCTTCCGGGTTTATATTCAAAAATCGTGCATAGTTTATCATGGAGAATAAAACATCTCCAAACTCTGATTCAATTTTATCCTGGCTTCCACCTTGTACCTCATCATGAAACTCCTGTAACTCCTCCTGCACCTTTTCCCATACCTGTTCAGGTTTTTCCCAGTCAAAGCCTACTCCTTTAGCCTTATCCTGTATACGGCTGGCCTTTACCAGTGCAGGTAAACTTTTGGGCACTCCTTCCAGTACAGACTTTTTACCTTCCTTCAGCTTTAGCTTTTCCCAGTTTTGCTTTACCTCTTCTTCATTCTCTACTTTTACATCACCATATATATGTGGGTGGCGGTGTATAAGCTTATCACATATTTCGTTAGCCACATCGGCAATATCAAAATCCCCGGTTTCACTGCCTATTTTGGCGTAGAACACGATATGCAGCAATATATCACCAAGCTCTTTTTTAATTTCCTGCAGGTTATTATCCAGGATGGCATCACCAAGTTCATATGTCTCCTCAATAGTTAAATGGCGTAAGCTCTGTAGGGTCTGTTTTTTATCCCACGGGCATTTTTCCCTAAGGTCTTCCATTATATCCAGTAACCTGTTAAAAGCCTCTAATTGCTGCTGTCTTGTGTTCATGAAGTAGTATGTTTAAAAACAAAGATAAGGGGTTTAAATAAAAAATCCTGCCGCTTAAAAGTTAAGGGCAGGATAATTTTGAATAGTAAGATATATTATTCTTCTGATTTAACTTCCTCCGTTTTTGAAGTTTCTTCTTCAGCAGCAGTTTCCTCTTTAGAAACCAAGCCGTTTACCTGAAGCATGTTATACCAGTTTAATATTTTCTTAATGTCTGAAGCATATACCCTGTCTTCATCAAACTCAGGAAGCACTTCCCTAAAGTATGCAGTAAGTTTTGCATTATCTTCTTTATGTGATATGGCAGGCCCATTATCCTCTTTAGTAGCTATAGCGTTAAATACTTCTGACAGGCGAACTTCACCATCATAAGTATAAACCGATATCTCTGATAAAAGGCTTACGTTACTCCTTAAACCCACAGTTATTTTTTTGCCGTCTATAAGAGACTCTGCAAGGAAACCTGTACGTGTTTGAACTTTTAAGGCATATAATCCCGGTTTTCCTGAAATAGCTAATATTTTCTCGATGCTCATTGTTGTAGTTTTTTTTAAGGGTGACAAATATCTAATCTTTGATTATAAAAACAAAAATTATCTGCCTTTTTTGGCAACAAATTTCATTTTATAATCCGGCCTTGTTTTGCCTTCCATAATATTTTGAAGTTTCTTTTGTATAAGCCTCTTTTTAAGTGATGAGATCCTGTCTGTAAACAATATCCCTTCTATATGATCATACTCATGCTGTATTACCCTGGCAATCAAACCGTCATACACATCAGTATACTTATTAAAATCTTCATCAAAATACTCTATGGTTATCTTCTCATGGCGGTATACATCTTCACGTACTTCCGGTATACTAAGGCATCCTTCGTTAAAGCCCCATTCCTCACCTTCTTCTTTAAGTATAACAGGGTTTATAAATGTTTTGCGGAAACCGCTAAGCTGCTCCTGCTCTTCTTTTGTAAGATCTTCATCTTCGCTAAAAGGCTTAGTATCTACAATAAACAGACGTATTGCACGGCCTATTTGCGGAGCTGCCAGACCAACACCATAAGCATTATACATTGTCTCATACATATCGGCAACAAGCTGTTTCAGGTCAGGATAATTTTTTGGTATATCCTCACCTTTTTTTCTTAATACAGGGTCGCCATATCCTATAATGGGTAATATCATTTTTTTTTCTTTTTTTATTAGGGCCGGGTGCAAAAATAATAAATAAAAACGAGACTGTGCCCGGCTCCTGCGCCTATTGGTAAAATGCTAAAGTTTTGTGAGAATTGACTCCTTAATAAAGGGTATCATTAGTACATTTAGTACCTTTGCATACCATCCTTTTATGCTACATGATTGAGAAGTTAAGACGCTTTGCCGACAGTACTAATTTTACAAAAGCCATTATTGTAACGCTTGCCGCCGCGTTACCGGGTATAGTGATGTCGCGCCTGGGATATTTTCAATATGGATTTGCTATAGCATTAGGCGCTTTTTTGACTTATCCGGCTGATATTCCCAGTAATTTAGCACATAAAGTGCGGGGATTGCTAACCGCAGTTTTTATTGTGGCAGGATGTACACTTTTAGTAAACATCCTGCATCCATTTCCCTGGATATTTTACCCTTTGGCTACAGCACTCGTGTTCTTTCTTTCAATGATATCTGTATACGGGCAAAGGGCTACAATGGTTTCGTTCTCAGGGCTATTGGCAGTTGCGCTGGCTACAGGCCACCTGCATAGCGGTATAGAAATAGGTATTTACTCAGGACTTGTATTGAGCGGCGGACTTATTTACACTACTATATCAGTATTGTTTAATTTTTTAAGTCCCCACCGTTATACAGAACTCCAGATTGCAGAATGCCTTCGTCTCACCTCCAAATACATGAAACTGCGCGGCGACTTATGGGATGCTGATGCCGATAGGGAAAAGATAGTTGAAAAGCAGCTTAATCTTCAGGTTGAAATTAATACCATACACGAGAACCTGCGTGAAATACTTATACGCAACCGTTCTACTGCTGGGAGCTCTGCCAGGAACAGAAAAATGCTTTTGGTCTTTATCTCACTGGTAGATATACTGGAACTGGCACTTTCTACCTCATTTGACCATAGTAAGCTGCAAAATAAATTCAGTAATTACCCAAAGGTGCTGGAAGCCTATCAGAATGTAGCTTACAATCTGGCAAACGCGCTTAAGAAAATTTCAAAAAGTGTTGAAAACAGAAAAAAATATTTTTCAAAGCACCAGCTTATAACCGATCTTGAAAAGTTGCAGCAGGCTATAAATTCGTACAGGGAAATTTTAGGGGATGAGGCGGCATCCGAAGGAGTATGGATGTTATCAAACATGCTTCATTATGCTGAAAAGCAGGTAGAGAAAATTAAAATTATTGAAAGGGCATTTACAGAGAATATAAACCTAAAAGACCTTAAAGGACGGGATAAGGATCTTGAAAAATTCCTTACGCCGGAATATTATCCTTTCCGGATACTTAAGGAAAACCTAAGTTTCTCGTCAACCATTTTCAGGCATTCCCTCAGGCTTACATTAACTATATTGATAGGGTTTATAATTGGTAAAATATTCCCGTTACAAAATGTTTACTGGATACTCCTTACCATTATAGTAATAATGCGCCCTGGTTACGGACTTACCAAACAGCGTTCTTTTCAAAGGATTATAGGTACGGTAACCGGTGGTATAATTGCTTTTGCTTTTTTAAGTTTTGTGCACGATACCACTGTTATAGCATCATTGGCAATAGCCAGTATGATAATGGGCTTTGCTTTTACAGCTATTAATTACCGTATTGGGGCAACTTTTGTAACCATTTATGTGGTTTGCATTTATGGCATGCTTACACCCAATATTAATGAAGTTATACAATACAGAATATTTGACACTGCTGTAGGGGCAGCACTGGCTTTTATAGCTAATTACTTTTTTTGGCCTGCATGGGAATTTTTAAGTATGCCTGCTTATATCAAAAAATCTATTGAGGCAAACAGGGATTATCTTAATGAAATTTCATTGCTGTACAATAAAAAAGGCAGCGCTCCTACTTCCTATAGGCTTGCACGTAAAAGCGCCTTTATAGAACTTGGTAACCTTATGTCGTCTTACCAGAGGATGATACAGGAGCCAAAATCAAAACAAAAGCAGGTACAGCAGGCTTATAAGCTCGCGGTTTTAAATCATACACTGTTATCCTCCCTTGCATCACTGGGAACCTATATACAGTCGCACAAAACATCTACTGCCTCTGAGGCTTTTAATGTTGTGGTTGATGCTGTTACAAAAAACCTGGACCATGCTATAGCAATGCTTACTGTAGATATTGAAGTACAGGAAACCCTTTCCGGGAATAAAGACGAACTTGCAATGCGTTTTCTGGAATTGCGAAATATAAGGGCACGCGAGCTGCAGGAAGCACATTTGAGCAATGACGAAGAACTTCGTCTTAAAATGGAAGAAGCTCATCTTGTTATCGAGCAGTTGGTGTGGCTTAACAGCATATCAGAAAAAATAGCATCGGCAGCAAAGCAGTTGGTACTGTCTAAATAAATAAAACCTGCCAAAAGCAGGTTTTATTTTGGAATTTCAGGACTTACATAGCTATTGTTAAAGCTTTAATATGGGTTTCCCCTTCCATCTCCCATTGCTCACCGCTCACTGTTATTTCATCATTTACAGCTGCTTCCCTGAAAGTATTAGGATCTTTTAAATTAGAAATACTTACGGTTACAAAGTAATAAACGCCGTCAGGATCTTTAATCTTAGCAGTATAACCATCCTTACCATTTTGTACCTCTGTCACTATCCCGGTAACATTAACAAAGTTTGTTTCTGCACCGCCGGGAGCCTCAGGATTCGCAGTTGCAGTATTATCTACCGCAGTGATATCTATAGCATTATTAGTTAGCCCATCTTTCTTTTTATCGTTACAAGCCGTAAACGCTATAAAAGCTGCCAGCAAAAC
>CAMPIZ010000180.1 GCA_946886675.1 uncultured Flavobacterium sp. | reverse complement strand
AATAAGGATGACAATGAATATCTTCGAAATATAAAGTCATTTCAATATTTACAAAATTCCAACTATAAAGATATGCTAAACTTTATAGATGCAGAGAAGTTTCAGGTATATATCATGGGACATTCTTGTGGACTTTCAGACAGAATTTTATTGAATAAAATATTTGAGCATCATAACTGCCGTTCTATAAAAGTATTTTATCACAAATTCGATGAACCCAAGTCAGATGGTAGAGAGGATAATTTTACTGAGATTATTCAAAATATATCCCGCCACTTTAATAAAAAAGAGATGATGCGTGAAAAGATAGTGAATAAATCACTTTGCCAACCTTTACCCCAAACGGTAAGGTTTAAACAAAAAAATAACGGCTCACAATCATGAGCCGTTATTTTTTTACACACCCTCTCAAGAGGGGAGCAGGGAAACTGCGACTGCAAACTTATTCGTTCATTAACGCTTCAATTTCATCAGCTTCAATAGGAATATTGCGCATTAAGTTAAACGGTTCTCCGCTGGCTTGTACAACTACATCATCCTCAAGGCGGATACCAAAACCTTCGGTAGGGATATAAATACCCGGCTCTACGGTAAATACCATATTAGGCTGTATAGGTTCGGCAAGCAGGCCATAATCGTGAGTGTCAAGCCCCATGTGGTGCGATGTACCGTGCATAAAATATTTTTTGTATGCAGGCCAGTCCGGGTTTTCATTTTGTACGTCTGCCTTGTCTAAAAGCCCCAGGCCTAAAAGTTCAGATGTCATCAGCTTACCCACTTCTATATGGTATTGCTTCCATAAAGCACCCGGGATAAGCATTTTTGTTGCTTCATTCTTTACGCGCAGTACAGCGTTATAAACTTCTTTCTGCCTGGCTGTAAATCGGCCTGATACCGGTATTGTACGCGACATATCACTGGAGTAATTGGCATATTCAGCACCTACGTCAAACAATATAAGCTCACCTTCGCGGCACTGCTGGTTGTTTTCTATATAATGCAGTACATTGGCATTTTTGCCGGAGGCAATAATAGGCGTGTAGGCAAAACCTTTAGAGCGGTTGCGAACAAACTCATGAATAAATTCGGCCTCGATCTCATACTCCATAACACCGGGTTTGGTGAAGGAAAGCACACGCCTGAAGCCTTTCTCTGTAATATCACATGCTTTTTGTATAAGGTCAATTTCCTCGCTTTCTTTAACAGAGCGTATTTTCTGTAGTATTGGGTTGCTCTTTGCTACCTGATGTGCAGGGTATTTTTCTTTCCACCATTTTACAAAACGGGCTTCGCGTGTTTCTGTTTGTACAGAAGAGCGGTAGTGCTCGTTGGTGTTTATGTACATGGTGTCGCAGTATGTCATTACCTCAAAAAGAATCTTTTCAAAATCCTGCAGCCAGTAAACAGATTTAATCCCAGATACCTCAAAAGCACGTTCTTTGGTAAGTTTTTCACCTTCCCAAACTGCAATATGGTCGTTTGTTTCACGCACAAAAAGTATTTCGCGCAGGTGCTCATATGGTGCATCCGGGCAAAGTAAAAGGATGCTTTCTTCCTGGTCAACTCCGCTCAGGTAAAAAATATCACGATGCTGCTGAAAAGGCATGGTGCTGTCGGCACTTATAGGGTAAATATCGTTAGAATTAAATACCGCCACGCTTTTAGGTTTCATTTCTGCCGTAAATTTTTTACGGTTTTTAATAAACAGGTTGCGGTCTATCTGATGGTATTTCATATCAATGGATTTTTATTTGAGTTTCAAAAATACTAAGATTAAAACGAAATAGTGTTAAAGCAAAGAGGGAGTTTTTTATATTTACTAAAATTCTGATCGTGTGATGAAGAAAACAGCCCCTTTAGTTTTTATCTTACTTTTTATGTCGTTTAGCTGTGTGGCGCAGATGAAAAATAAAAGAGAGGAAAGTTTTAAAACAGCTCAGTATGCAGGTAAGTACAGTTATGGCGAAGGTGCGGAATATGGTATGGGCGAAGTGATTGTATATCCCGAAAGCGATACAACGGTTTTGTTCTACATTCAGCTAATAGTGGGTGAGCCATCTTATAATATGGGCGACCTGTATGGCAGGATAACACTTATTGATGGAAAGGGTGTTTTCGAACGAAAGTCAAGTTATTCTGATGAAGGCTGCAAATGGACTATGACTTTTGCGGATAATAAACTGGTAATAGAGATACTTGACGAGCAATATGAATGCGGATTTGGCTATGGAGTTTATGCCGATGGCGAATATACCCGCAAAAGCAACGCGATACCCGAATATTTTATTGATTTTACCGATACCAAACATTATTTTAAAAACCTGGAAACAGAATAGAATCTACTCTATCCATTTATAATATCGCGCCCCAATTAAATTAGGGTTTTCTTTTTCAATCCTTTCTAAAGCCCATTCGTTATGTGGCTGTAAAAGGCTGCTTTGCTGTTCTTTTTTATGTAACGATAGATAAGTGTCAAAACCTATTTCCTGGCTATTGGCCAGCGTTTCAAACAGATTTGCTTTTTTTACTGCTTCTTTCCACCCGCTTTGTATTGTCCCTTCAAATACTTTAGATTTCGATCCGCTTCCGTATGCCAGGAAACCAAATTTCTTCCCCGTAATATCTATACCTTTTTCCAAATGATGGCTTAAAGCCGAAAGCAGTCCCATAAAAACCGAACCGGTATATAAATTACCAATAAGCGATGATGCCTTTTCTGCAGGCTGTAATTTTTGGTTTACAAAATCCTTATATATGTCACTTTTACTTATTTCCCTGAGTTTTGCATCATAACCTTCCTCATATTTCGCAATAAGCGGGATATTAGCATCAAGTGCGAATAGTTCATTAAACATTCTGCGGCCCTGGTAAGCATAGGGCAGGTGCATTATAATACTTTCCCACTTTTCATAAAGTGAACCCTGTACAGCATTACTGTTTTTATATCTTTGGTAAGCTTCCAATGTGCGTTCCATATAGCACTGGTTGGAAAACTGCCCGTCAAAAACCGGCTGGTCTTTATGTATGGCTATTTCAGCTTCCCTATTGCCAAACCATTCTTGGTTAGCACTATTTCCTGTAATATCGCTTTTTTGCAGTGTGCGGTGCGGTTTAAAAAAGTCGAAAACACCTTTTGTGCTCACACTCCAGTTATTGCTAAAAGAAATTATCTGCGGGTTTGCCGTAACCAACATAGCCAGCGCTCCTGCTCCTTGTGTATATTCTCCGGTAGACTCCAGGTCATATTTGGCAATATCACTTGTTATCACAATTGCCTTTTTATCCGGACTTAGCCTTATATAGTCAAGACAGTTTTGCAGGGCATCTACACCGCCTATGCAGGCAAAAGTAAAATCTACCGTATCGCAATTGCTAAAGCTCCCATCACCAAACTGCTGCTCCATGAGCGATATTAAAAAGGATCCTATAGGTTTTGAGTTGTCAATACCGCTTTCTGTACCTACATATATACGAGCTATTTCATGGGGCTGTATATTGTTTTGGGATATTAAACCTGACAATGCATTTGCGGCAAATACAACAGAGTCCTGATGCACATCCGGCAATGTCATTTTAAGAAGGCCTAATCCTTTTTCCAGTTTCTCAGGATCTATATTTCTTGCTTTTGCAAGCGAATGTATAGGTAAATGCAGTTTTGCAATGTCGAAAGCGATAGCGTCAATTCCGGTATTCATTTCAATATTTTAAAGTGTAAATGTAGGAGAGTATCCTTTATGCCGTGTAATAAAATATTGGTCTTCCTGCATTTTTACGGATTTGAAAATAATTGACAACAAAATTTTACAATGTAATAATTTCACAACCCATCAATATGGTTTAATTTAGTCCCGATTAAAATAATTTCAAATGAAACAACTATTAGTACTTATAATTTTAATATCATTTACTGTAAAAGCACAGGATAAAATGCCTTATCAGCTATATAGCAAAGAGGGTAAAAAAACTACTTATAAAAAACTATTGAGCGAATCAGAAAAGGCAGAGGTGGTACTTTTTGGTGAATATCATGATAATGCACTTGTTCACTGGCTACAATTAGAGTTTACAAAAGATATGGCTGCTAAAAAAGATCTGGTTTTGGGAGCAGAGATGATTGAGGCAGATAACCAGAAGGAGTTGGATCAGTATCTTAAGGGGCAGATTGATCAGAAAGCATTTGATACGCTGGCAAGGTTATGGTCTAACCATAAAACCGATTACAAGCCATTGGTTGATTTTGCAAAGGATAATAACATACATTTTGTAGCAGCAAATATACCGAGGCGTTATGCAAGGCAGGTAAACAAGCAAGGGCTTGAATCTTTAGACGCTCTTACTGATGAAGAAAAGGCATGGATTGCGCCACTGCCAATAACGTATGACCCTAACTTGCCGGGCTATGTAAAAATGATGGAAATGATGGGCGACCATGCAACCGAAAATATGCCAAAGGCGCAGGCTGTAAAAGATGCTACTATGGCTTATTTTATTGTTAAAAATCTGAAGCTTAACGCCGTTTTTATCCATTATAACGGTACGTATCACAGTGATAATTTTGATGGTATAAACTGGTACCTTAAAAGGGAGAAGCCAGGGGTTAAGATAATTACTATATCTACAGTATCACAAAAAGATATAAGTGAGCTTGAAAAAGAAAATATGAACAAAGCTGACTTTATCCTTGTTGTAGATGAGGATATGACAAAAACATACTAGTAACTTACGGTTGTTATATTTTAAAGCTCTTTTGAGATTAAAATAAATTTTTTTAAATAAACAGGTGACATGGCAATAAAA
>CAMPIZ010000179.1 GCA_946886675.1 uncultured Flavobacterium sp. | reverse complement strand
AAATAGAAGAGATAGAGGAGAAAGGTTTTTATCGGCAAAAAAGACTTGATTATCTTATAGATATAGGCGTTATAACAGATACAGTTTATGATCGAGAAAAAATGCACATTTTCAAAATGAGAGATGTTAAAGAATATCTTGGGCCAATATCACATAATTCTTATGATGGTAATATCTATTTTTATAGTGACAGAGGCTTTTTTAAAACTTTAAATGGTAATGATGGCAGTTATAAAAGAGAGCTGTTTTATAAACCTGAGATCAATTGGGAGTATGGCATGGCTCATTCCTTAGGATATGCAATGAATGTGATTAAATTTGAGTTTATAGGAAAAGATGAACTTCTTTTTTTAACCTCAGGCAATGGGATAGGCTATTATAATGGCGCTGACGTGTATTATTTGAATTAACAAAAAAACCGCTGCAATTGCAGCGGTTTTTTTATGAAATAACGTTCTCGGTTTGCAGGTTAGCCCGCCTGACACAAAACCCTTGTGTGCTTGGCTTTTTTTTCTTTTATAGGTTGTAACTTGTAGCCTATCCAGGTTCACTAGTCGACTGAACAAGTGGTTGAAATCCTCCATATACCATTCTTTTGGCATCAAAAATTAATCTTTTTGGGTCGGTTAATGGAGCAACTAATTCCGTCATTCTTGAATCTGTAGGGAGTTGATTGTTAGCCCTGTCACGAATCACTTTTGAAGGAAAAACAACCCAACCAAATATAATTATTTCATCTTCTTTCAAATCCACTAATTCGATGAAAGAACGTGTGCCTTCCAATTTTAAATCTTCTCCAACATATTCAAAGTATGCAAGTGCCCCATATTCTTTCCAGATTTCAGCTACTTTTTCAGCCACACTCCTGTATTCGTTCAGGTAAATTCGTGGAATGGGAAGTACAAATCCGTCTATATAATTTTCCATGTTGTTATTTTTATTCAATTCTGTGTTAGTTTTCAGCTTGCACACAACGACAGTTTTATAACGAAGCAACCAATTCTCTCCACTCTTCCAGTTCAGGGATACCTGGCTTTCTCTTGCCAAAGAACTGAACGATAATCTCACCCATTTCATTAAACACTTCTATAGCGGTTACCTCTCCGTCTTCAGTAGGTTTTCTTACAACCCATACCTGTGCAATTTTACTCATGTCAAGGTGCAGGTTAAAGTCAGGATCCATTACATTAAACCATTGGTTATGCCACATGGTTTTCCTTACAGGCCCGGTGTGTATTTGTATATTGCCCCTGTTGCCTACAAAGCACATAATAGGCAGCTTTTGTGAGGCAGCATTCTCCAGCATTTTTACTATGGCATCTTTTTCAATTTTGTGTGCAAAATGGTTATTTGGAGCTAAGCGTAATGCCTGCGTCCTTGTAACGCCAAACTTTTTAAGCATACCAAAGAACGCATGCGTGTCCTTTAAGCCTTCCCAAGCTTCCTGAAAGCCTTTTACATCTATTTCATTGTCCGGCTTCTCATCAATAACAAGCGGAACCTCTATGGTATTTTCTTCTGAACTTTGATTATCCGACTTAAACTTTGCTACTAAGGTATCAAATTCGGCTTCATTGCTATCTTTTGTAAGATATATTTTGTGAATTGCCAAGCCGTCTTTTCCAAAAAACTGAAGGCTCTTTCTGTCTCCATGTTCCGATTTTTCGGCCACGGCAAATGCTTTATCCCAATGCGATAAAAAGATACGAAGATCAATATCCTCGCCTACAAACAATCCTGCAAAAGGACTGCTGAAGTCCGGGTTTAGGTATACGCCTTTTCTTTCGTGTACACATTCGTCATTACGTGTTAAAGCCATTACTTTATCCAGTTTCTCAACCTCTGTAAGTATGGCAGCAAACTCAGGACGAAGCCTGGTTACCGTATCTCCGGTTTGTGTAGCTATAAGTTCGGCTTCACTCACGCCTAATTGCTCAGCGGCATTACGTATCCTTAAATGTGGGTTTTCGGCTTTTAGTGCATCCCACTGTACTTTAAGATTATTTGTCATTGTATCCATATCGGGTATATTAGGTTCCAAAAATTATTAATGGGTTTTTATTAACGGGGTTAGGGCAAACTGTGCAGGGAAAGTTGTACACCTTGCTTATTATTTCTTTTGTAAATACTTTTTCAGGGGTGTCATGCGCTACAGTTTTACCTTTTTTGAGCAGCATAACACGGTCTCCAAACTGTGCTGCCAAATTGAGGTCATGCAGTACGATAACGGCGGTATTGCCTCGCTGTGTAAACTTTTTTATGGTATGCAGTATTCTGTGCTGGTGCAGTACATCAAGGTTATTTAAAGGCTCGTCAAGAAACACAAGCTTGTTTAGTACCTCATTGTCAAGCTGGGTAAGCACACGGGCCAGGTGTACACGCTGTTTTTCCCCGCCTGAAAGGGAGTTGTAATCCCTTTCCTTTAAATAGGCAACATCTGTTTCTTCCATAGCTTTAAGAGCAGCATCCTGATCTTTTTTGTGCGGTGTTGCGTTAAAGTAGGGATAACGCCCCATCATAACTACATCTTTTACACAAAGTGGTATGTCCTGGCTGTTGTTTTGAGAAAACTTTGCTTTGTTATAAGACAGGTCTTTTTCATCCCAGTCTTCAAATGTTTTCTTTTTAAAGAAGATGGGTTCGCTGTTTTTGCCTACTTCATTAGCCAGCAGGCTAAGCAGTGTTGATTTTCCTGCTCCGTTAGGGCCTACTATAATAAGAAGCTCGCCATAGTTTACAGAAACATCTATGTTTTCCAGTATGGAATGCTTTCGGTGTGAATATGATATTTTATAAGCTTCTAACATGTTACAACGATTTCCTGCTTCTTATTAATATAATTATGAAAATTGGCGCTCCCATAAAAGCAGTAAGTATACCTATAGGTACTTCGGAAGGAGCGGCAATTGTACGGCTTACGGTATCGGCCGATAGGAGCAGGATGCTCCCAAAAACAGCCGACATAGGTAATATAATGTGATAGTTGGATTTAAAAATAAGCCTTAATATGTAGGGAACTATAAGCCCCACAAAGCCTATAGTGCCTGCAAAAGCAACTGAGGTTCCCACCATAAGGGCGGTAAGTATTACTATTTGCTTTTTTATTTTTTCCACAGGTATGCCCAGGTGCTGGGCATCGCGTTCACCAAGCATCATTGCATTAAGCGCTTTTCCCTTATTAATTAATACTGCATATGAAATGGTAAGTATACTGGCAAGAATAATATTTTTTGTCCAGCTGGCACCTGCAAGGCTCCCCAGGTTCCAGAAAGTAAGGTCACGCAGCTGTTCTTCTTTTGAGATATAAATTAAAAAGCCAGTTATAGCAAAGCCCAGTGCGGTTATGGCCACACCGCTTAAAAGCATAATAACCACGTTGGTTTTGCCATTTGTGGTAGAAATTCGGTACACCAGCAGCATAGTAAGCAAAGCGCCCACAAACGCCATAATGCTTAACAGCGAAAAATGAAATATTTCCGGGATATAGGGTTTTATAGAGCTGCCCAGCACTATTGTAAGTGCTGCAAAAAGTGAAGCGCCCGATGTAATACCTATAAGGTCTGGGGTGGCAAGGGGGTTTTTAAACATTCCCTGCAGGCAGGTACCTGCTACGGCCAGTGCACTGCCTATAAGCACTGCCATTGTAATGCGGGGCAGGCGAAGGTCCATAAGTACAAAGCGCTCGCTTTGCGAAATAGATTCATCCTGTACCATAACACCCCTGAATATTTCAATAAAAGAATGTTTTTCAAAAACGTAAACTCCCATATACAGCGAAACTACTGCCAGTGAAACCAGCAGCAGTAAGCTGAATGTAATATATAAAGAGAGTTTATTCTGCATTTTCTAAAAGCTTGCCGTTAAGCTGTAAAGCGGCTTCACCAAGACGCGGGCCAAAGCTGTTTAAAAGGCCACCATCCATAGCTATTATTTTATTGTTTCTGCCGGCATTTGTTTTATCAACGCCCGGTATTTTATGAACGCCCTGCGGCCCGCCAAGGCTTCCTATGCCCGAGGTGAACATCAGGATTACATCAGGGTTACTTTTAATAAGCGCTTCCGGAGTAAGAGGCTTATAATCTTCAAATTCAGTTACTGCATTTTTAGCTCCGGCAAGTTCAATAACTTTATCTACAGGTGTGTTGGTGCCGCTTACCATAAGCTGGTTAGCGCCACGTGCATATATGAAAAGTACTTTAGGGGAATTTTCTATCGTTTTTACTTTAGCCAGATCTTCATCAATTTTGTCCTGAAGTTTGGCATAATCGGTATTGTGCAATACATCTGCAACATCAGCAATCAGTTTTTTAGATCCCGGATGGCTTAATTCCTGAGAAAAAATATGTGCTTCTACACCGGCAGCCTTTATTTTTTCTGTCAGTTCAGGGCTTAGGTCTTTATCGGTAGCCAGTATCATTGTAGGATTAAGTGTCATTATCGTTTCTATAGATATACCACGCACATGGCCCAGATCTTTAGCAGTATTTTGTACACTTTCAGGGTAAGTACTGGTAACATCTACTCCCACAATTTCATTTTCATGACCTAAAGCAGCTACTATTTCGGTTATGGCTCCGTTAAGCGAAACTATCCTGTGGGTTTCTGTTTTAGCTACTGTATCATTAGCAGCAGAAGATTCTTCAGTATTATTAGCTTCTTTTTTGCATGAAACGGCTGTGAATAAAGCAAAAGTGACTACTAAAAGGAGGTTTATTTTTCTCATAGGTTTAAAGGCTGTTGTTTATATTTAATCTAAATTAGCGCAAATTTATTCTTTTTATTTAGAATGAAAAATAATAAG
>CAMPIZ010000178.1 GCA_946886675.1 uncultured Flavobacterium sp. | reverse complement strand
TTAAAAGAGCTCTTGATGAAAAAAATAAACTGTGATAACATAAGGCTGGTAGTTATTTTACTGGCGGTTATTTTTCTTTATTCGTTTGCATCACACAGAAACGAACAAAGAAACCTTGTTGCTGCAGAGGTAGAATTTGCCGATAATGAGGAGTTTATTACACTGGATAAAGTTAATAAGTTGTTGATACAAAATTTTAACAGTGTTACGAGCATAACAAAAGATGAGCTAGATTTGAATAACGTGGAGAAAAGACTCGAGTCGGACCCTATGATAGATGAGGCCGAGGTTTTTGCCACAGTAAACGGCAGGTTAAAAGCTGTAGTAAAGCAAAGAGTGCCTATTGCAAGGGTTTATGAAGGGGTAAGGTCTTACTACATTGATTATAAAGGGGGAGAAATGCCGTTATCCGAAAATTCAACCGCAAGGGTGCCGTTGGTCAGCGGGAGTCTTGAAAGCGTTGAAAAAAACAAGCTTTATTCGTTGGTTAAATATATCTATGACGATCCTTTTTTAAAAAAGAACATCATAGGGATAGAGGTAAAGCCCTCCGGCTCTCTGAAAATGAAAAGCCGTAATTACAATTACGACATAGTTTTTGGCAGGCTGATAAATGTAGAGAAGAAATTTGGAAATTATAAGGCGTTTTTTCAAAATGCAGTAAAGGATACATTGATTGAACATTACAAAACGGTAAATCTGAAATTTACACAACAGGTTGTGTGCACCAAAAATTAGGATATGGAAAAAGAGAACATTGCAGTAGGCTTAGATATCGGGACAACAAAGATTGTTGCCATGATAGGGAGAAAAAATGAGTATGGTAAGCTTGAGATTTTGGGTGTTGGAAAATCCAAAAGCCTTGGTGTGGCCAGAGGTGTTGTTAATAATATTACACAAACCATCCAGTCTATACAGCAGGCTGTTCAGGAAGCCGAGGCAGACAGCGGATATAAAATACACGATGTGGTGGTAGGTATTGCCGGCCAGCACATACGCAGCATTCAGCATAGTGATTATATAAGCAGGAATAATCCGGAGGAGGTAATAGGCGATGCAGATATTGATATGCTTATAAACCAGGTGCACAAACTGGCAATGCTTCCGGGAGAAGAAATTATCCATGTGCTTCCGCAGGAGTTTAAAATTGACGGACAGTCAGAGATAAAAGAGCCTATAGGCATGTATGGCGGCAGGCTGGAGTCCAGCTTCCATGTGGTAGTGGGGCAGGCTTCTTCTATAAGGAATGTAGGCAGGTGCATCAAAAGTTCCGGGCTTGATCTTTCGGGGCTTACGCTGGAGCCTCTTGCTTCGGCCGATGCCGTATTAAGCCAGGAAGAAAAAGAAGCGGGTGTAGCACTTATCGATATAGGTGGCGGTACAACCGACCTTGCGATTTTTAAGGACGGGATTATCCGCCATACGGCAGTAGTGCCTTTTGGTGGTAATGTTATAACCGAAGATATAAAGGAGGGGTGCTCTATTATAGAGAAGCAGGCAGAACTTCTTAAAGTAAAATTTGGTTCGGCATGGCCGGGTGAGAACAAGGATAATGAAATTGT
This sequence comes from uncultured Flavobacterium sp., assembly GCA_946886675.1. The sequence goes on along the minus strand of CAMPIZ010000178.1, from coordinate 3,244 downwards.
GTCTATTCCCGGATTAAGAGGCAGGGAGCCTAAAGAGATTTCGTTAAAAAACCTTTCTAAAATTATTCACGCACGGGTAGTGGAAATTGTAGAACAGGTGTTTGCAGAAATAAAGGCTTACGGCCACGAAGATCCCCGTAAAAAACTTATTGCAGGCATTGTGCTTACCGGTGGTGGTTCGCAGTTAAAGCACATTAAGCAGCTTGTAGAATACATTACAGGTATGGATACAAGGATTGGTTATCCTAACGAACACCTGGCGGGAAGCTCTGATGAGGAGATTTCCAGTCCATTGTATGCTACTGCTGTAGGGCTTGTAATTAACAGTATACGGAATAATACAAGGAGTGCAACACCACTGGGAGAAGTTGCAATGCAGCAGGAACCGGTTAGGAAGCAGCCGATAATGGCTGAATACGAAGTAAAACAGGAAGCTCCTTCTTATGAAATGGAAGAGGTTGCGGTAGAAAAGGAGAAGGTCAACGACGATTCTACCGAGAAAAAAGTAAGAAGGTCATTTTTTGATAAATACATAGACAGGATTAAAGAATTTTTAGATAACGCAGAGTAAAACCCGATTGATTATGATGAGCAATGAAGAATTTGGAAGCATTTCGTTTGATTTACCAAAGAACCAGTCAAACGTAATCAAGGTAATTGGTGTTGGTGGAGGCGGAAGCAACGCGATAAACCACATGTTTAAGCAGGGGATCAAGGGAGTGGATTTTGTAGTGTGCAATACAGACTCACAGGCATTGCAAAACAGCCCGGTACCAAACAAGATACAGCTTGGGGTAAGCCTTACAGAAGGTCTTGGTGCAGGTGCCAATCCTGAAGTTGGGCAGCAATCGGCCTTGGAAAGTATAGAAGAAATTGAAAAAATGCTGGATACCAATACAAAAATGGTATTTATCACTGCCGGTATGGGTGGTGGTACCGGTACAGGGGCAGCTCCGGTAATTGCCAAACTTGCAAAAGAGAGGGATGTGCTTACCGTGGGTATTGTAACCATACCTTTTCAGTTTGAAGGAAAAGTACGTTCTGAGCAGGCTTTACAGGGGGTTGAAAGGCTCAGAAAGCAGGTTGACTCTTTAATCGTTATCAATAACAATAAGCTAAGGGAGGTATATGGTAACCTTGGCTTTAAAGCAGGCTTTTCTAAAGCAGACGAAGTGTTGGCAACTGCCTCAAGAGGTATTGCCGAGGTTATTACCCATCACTATACACAAAATATTGACCTTAAGGATGCAAAAACAGTACTGGCAAACAGTGGTACAGCTATTATGGGGTCTGCAACTGCAACAGGCGAAAGCCGTGCAAAAGATGCTATCGTAGATGCACTTGACTCGCCATTGCTTAATGATAACAAAATTACGGGCGCTAAAAACGTACTGTTACTTATAGTGTCGGGAACAAATGAGATCACTATTGATGAAATAGGTGAGATTAACGACCATATACAGGCAGAGGCAGGATACAATGCTAACATTATTATGGGTGTTGGTGAAGATGAAACACTTGGCGAAGCAATTGCAGTTACCATTATTGCTACAGGTTTTAATGTAGAGCAGCAAAATGAGATTGTTAATACTGAGCCTAAAAAAATTATACATGCCCTTGAAGAGGAGCAAAAACTGGTAAGCGACCTTACACAAAAATCGGTGGTATCATCGTTTGATTTTGCCACACCAGCCGCAGAGCAGCCAAAACAGGAAGCAAAGCCTGAGCCTCCAAAAGAAGAGAAAATAGTATTTTCCCTTAATGATGTTGCAGAGGAAGAAGAAAAATCTGAACCTGAACAGCCAATGGCAGAGGCTGGCCTTATACCTACTACAGATTATATCAATAATCTTGATGTGTTCTTTGAAATTGTCTCTCCTGTAAAAGAAGAGCCTAAAAAACAAGTGTCACAGGCAGATTTTAATCCTGTAATTAAGGATGTAAGGGAGATTGAAGTAAAAGATCCGGAGTTCGTTATCGCTCCTAAGGAAGAACAGATAAGTTTTTCATTCGATCTTTCTACAGATAATGTAAAAAGGGAAGAGAAAACCCTGTTTAGCCTTGATGAAGAAGCTAAAGATATTAAAGTGAAAGATCCGGTACAGGTAGTACCTATGACAGAGCTTAATGAAACAGGGATTGTGAGATATTCACTTGAGGAATATCTGGAAAAAGAAAACGAACTGCTAAATTCTAAACCCGAAGTTAAAACTGAAGAAGAGCCTGTAGCCGAAGAGCTTAACCTTACGCTTAAAAAAGCAGAGGAGCCTGTAAAAGCACAAACAGTACAAAATGATGTTTCTCCTGTAGAAATGACAATTGAAGACAGCCTTCGTTTAAGGGCAGAAGAAAGAAGAAAAAAGATGAAGGAGTTTAATTATAAATTCCATAATAGTTCGGCAAGGATTGATGAGATTGAGAAGGAGCCTGCATACAAAAGGATGGGAATAGATCTTCATTCTGCTCCTGCGGATAACAGCAAGTCGCGTTTTTCTTTAGGAACCGACAGCAATGACGACTTACAGCTGCGTTCCAATAATTCTTTCCTGCACGATAATGTAGATTAGACTAACCCGAATATAACCCTTTTAGCCCGAAAGTAGCTTTACTTTCGGGTTATTTTTTTATATTCGCAGGCATATTTAAAATCTGTACTTATGAGTTTACAAACGGAAATCATGGATGCTATGAAAACTGCCATGAAGGCAAAAGATACAGTAAGCCTTGAGGCACTTAGAGCTGTTAAGTCGGGCCTTTTACTGGCTCAGACTGAGAGCGGTGCAAAAGAAGAAATATCAAAAGAAGAAGAAATAAAACTGCTGCAAAAACTTGTTAAACAAAGAAAAGACAGTGCAGCTATATATATGGAGCAGGGCAGGGAAGACCTGGCTCAGCCTGAACTTGACCAGGCTGCTGTTATAGAGAAGTTTCTTCCGGCACAGCTTAGTGAGCAGGAAGTAGAGGTAAAAGTTAAAGCTATAATCGCAGAGAATGGTTTCTCAGGTATGGGAGATATGGGTAAGGTTATGGGAGCTGCTTCAAAAGAACTGGCCGGAAAGGCAGACGGTAAAACTATCTCAACTGTAGTTAAAAGGCTTCTGGCGCAATAATATTCTTACTTGGGGTAATAGACTGGTAGTGCTTTATTATTCTAATTAAACTACAATCAAACTTAATATATGGCTGCGTAGTTCAACTGGATAGAATATCAGATTTCGGCTCTGAGGGTTGGGGGTTCGAATCC
>CAMPIZ010000177.1 GCA_946886675.1 uncultured Flavobacterium sp. | reverse complement strand
ATGTTTAGATAATTATACATGAAAGCTATTAAATAAAAATTTGCTATATGATGAGACTATTACTAACCGCATTTTTGTTTCTAACAACAATTGCCACATCATATTCGCAATCAGATCTGGTTGTTTTTACCAATAATCCTGATTACGAATATACACCTGGCGAAACACTTACCTTTACGGTTATGGTTACCAATAATGGGCCACAGCCGGCAACAAATGTAAATGTGTTTTATGATATACCGGCCGGTATTACCATTCCGCCGGGTATAACAAAGTTTTGGTGGAGTGGCAGTAACGGCACATCAGGTACAAATGTGCCTGTAGACAGCACTATACTGTTGCTAAATGTAAACCAGACAGTAACCTTTACAGTACATATTAAGATACCGGGGGATTATACTGCCGAACTTAATGAGGTTGTGGTAACTTATGATACGGCTTCGGATATAGAGATAGTCAATACCAACGGTCAGGCAAATTATACGCCGGGATCACAATCAGTATATACGGTAACGGTTACAAACAACGGGCCTGTAGCAGCTTCCAATGTAGAGATTACAAATGCCATTCCGGCCGGTATTACCGGTTTCTCGTGGGTTGGCGATAACGGTTCTTCAGGAACTAATGTGGATCTTGAAGATACAATAGCATCTCTTGCGATAGGAGAGACTGTAACTTATACCATTACGCTTGATGTTCCTGCGGGGTACACCGCACCAATAACAAGCACAGTAACATATAGCGGGGTTGCCGATCCTACACCACAATGCGATGCATGTACTGATACGGATTATCCTTCAACAGGTACTGATATTGTAACAGTAACTACTAACGGGCAGGAAGTTTATACCGCTGGTGGAGTTTCTGTTTATACAGTAACAGTAACTAACAATAGTACTGTAGATGCTGTGGGGGTAGTAACTACATTTAGCGTTCCTGCCGGTGTTACCGCTGTAACATGGACGGGGAGTAATGGTTCTTCAGGGACACTTGCAGATATGGACGATGCTTTAGGCACGTTAACGGCAGGTCAAACAGTAACCTATACACTTAATGTAACTGTTCCCGTAGGTTTTACAGGAGATTTTACAGTAAATACAAATGTTACCACTACAACTCCTGAAACAGACGGTACCTGTACAGCATGTTCTGATACAGATTATGAAGCTGCTTCGGCAGATATAGTGGTTACTAATACAAACGGACAGGAAATTTATACTGCAGGCTCAACTTCTGTTTATACGCTTACAGTTACAAACCAGGGTCCAACAGCAGCTTCAAATGTGCAGGTAGATAATGCGATACCTGCAGGCATTACAAGTTTTTCGTGGACTGGAGATAATGGTTCTTCAGGTACTAATACAGACTTATCTGATAACATAGCTTCACTACCTGTTGGAGCTTCAGTTGTTTATACTATAACTCTTGATATACCTGCGGGCTATACCGGGTTATTAACAAGTGAGGCAATAGTAACAAGTGCAACTTCAGATCCTGCTCCTTCTTGTGACGGATGTATTGATACAGACAGTGATACGGCGCTTGCAGATTTAGAAATTTCAAAAACGCTTAATTCAGGAACTACTTATACAGCAGGTACTGATGCGGTTTATACTATAACAGTTACAAACCAGGGGCCAACAGAAGCGCAGAATGTTGCGGTTTCTGATGTAATACCTGCAGGTATACCTGTGGCAGATGTAACATGGTCTGGTACCAATGGCTCTGCTGGTACAGGTAACCTTACAGATAATATCCCTGCACTGGCAGCCGGTGAAACGGTTACTTATACATTAGTGATGCCGGTGCCAAGCAACTTTAGCCAGACTTCAAATCTTGTAAATGAAGTTGTAGTTACAAGCGATACACCGGATCCGACACCGGATTGTCCGGAGTGTATTAATACAGCAACGCCAAACCCATTGGCGAATCTTGTAACAATTAAAACAAACAACCAGAGCACGTATGTGGCTAATGAGCAGACTACATATACTATTACCATAACAAACCCCGGGCCAAGTGATGCTTATAACATTAACGTAAATGACCCGAAACCTTATGAGATTGACTTAATGACATGGAATGGTAACGGTTCAGGGGGTAGTGGCGCTTTAAACAATACAATTCCTGTATTGGCTGCAGGAGAATCAATTCAGTATGAAGTTACCATCTTTATACCGGAAAATTATAATGGTTTCGTAGGTGCACTACAAAATGTTGTAAACGTAAGTAGTGCAGTAACACCCGATCCTGTTCCGGCTTGCCCTGGCTGTACAGATATAGACCAGCCTGCTCCGGACTATGTTACAGTAAGCAAAAATGAGTATACAGTTCCTGAACTGGTAGAAGATGTACTTATAGATGTAGACTGTATAGATGTAGATAATGTTGTATGGTCTGCAGGTAACTTTGCAGGAAACTTTGGTATAGGTTATTTTGAAAGAAATAATTCCAATTTTCCTATAGACAGGGGTATAATACTAAGGTGTGGTAATGCAGAAGATACTGAAGGTAAGTATGATGGAGATGCTTTAAGCACAGTGGCTTCTGGGCTGCAGGATGCAGACTTACAGGGTGTAAGTAATGCAAACGGACAGTTTAACACAGTAGGGGATGTCACTTATGTGCAGTTTGAGTTCATTCCTATTTCTGATAATATGAGTTTCGACTTTTTGTTTGCGTCAAATGAATACGGAACTTACCAGTGTGGCTTTAGTGATGTGTTTGCTTTCATGCTTACAGATATGACTGATGGAACAGTTACTAATCTTAACCTGGCACTTATTCCGGGTACAACAATCCCGGTTTCGGTTACTACTATAAGAAATGGGCTTTACAATTCAGGATGTGGCTCTCAGAACGTAGCATACTTCGGACAGTTCAATCAGGATAACCCCGCAAACTCTGCAATCGATATGCGCGGGCAGACAGTTGTAATGACAGCAGCTTCTGATGTAATTCCGGGTAATACTTATAAAATTAAACTGGCAATTGGAGATTATAGTGATACTGCTTTTGACTCATCGGTTTTCCTTGCGGCAGGTACTTTTGATATAGGACAGCCGGAACTTCCGGAAAACCTTACTATTGCAGAAGGTTCAGCATTATGCCCTAATGAAACTTATGAACTGATGGCAGATGCTGGTGATGCTGAATTTATTTATCAATGGCAGCAGGATGGCGAAATAATTGTAGACCCTGTTACAGGCGACCCTGTAGATACAGAGTCAATAATTGTAAGCGAACCGGGTGTATATACAGTAATGGCAGCATTCCCTTCAGATCCTGATTGCTTCCTTACAGATGACATAAGGATTGAATACCAGCCGGATATAGAATCCAATGAACCAATAGATCTTATACAGTGTGGCGATGTAACCGCACCTACACAAACTTTTGACCTTACAGTTAATGATGATGCTTTAGCGGACGGTTATCCTGTTATTGCGTTCTATGATATTGTTTACTATGAATCTATTGAGGATATCGAAAATGAAGAGCCTATATTTAATGCTGATTCCTACGAAGGCTTTAACGGACAGACAATTTATGTAACAATACAGTCTCCGTCAAACTCTTGTTATACAAGAAAAGAGTTTCAGCTGGGTATAATCGACTGTAATGTTGATTTAGCAGAAGTAGACCCTATTTTTGTGTGTGAGCCGGCTCCTCAGGACGGAGTGGAAGTGTTTAACCTGACTGATTATGAAGATCAATTATTGGCGAACCTTGCTGATCCTGATGATTATACAGTTACTTATTATAATACTCAAACAGCTGCTGAAGATGCGGTGGCCGGTACTGAAATAGCAGATCCTGCTAACTATAACGGTTCTACCGAAACAGTTTATGTAAGAGTTCAGAATAATCAGCTTCCAGAAGCATACGGAATAGGAACTCTTGACCTTATTGTGGCGCCACAACCGGAAGTAGTGCTCCCTGCAGGCCCTTATGAGGCTTGTGTAAATGATGGTTATGTGCTTCCTGCCTTAACTACCGGTTCTTATTTTGAAGGTCCTGGTGGAACGGGAGCGCAACTTAATGAAGGGGATGTAATTTCGCAGTCTCAAACAGTTTATGTTTATGCTGTAAGCGGTACAGATCCATATATATGTACAGATGAAGATAGTTTTGATGTAGAAATTTTTGAACTTCCTGAACTAGCTAATGGCACTATTACAGATTATGTACAGTGTGATTTTACAGATCCGACAGCTAATGACGGTATAGAAGAATTTAATCTTACATTAAAAGATACAGAGATTACAGGAGGTGATGTGAATTTGGCAGTTAGCTATCATGAATCTTCTGCTAATGCTGCTACAGGTACTACTGATATAACAACTCCTGACGCTTATACAAATACGACTCCGTTTAACCAGCCGATATTTGTTAGGCTTGAAAACTTAACTACAGGCTGTTTTGATGTATTCAGCTTTAATTTAAGAGTAAATCCGCTTCCGGCAGTATCTGATCCCGCACCAATATTCTATGCGTGTGAAGAAGTACCTGGTCAGGCTGATTTCGTATTACATGATCATGATTTAGAGGTAACAGGAGGTGCTGCAGGAGTAGAAGTGACTTATTTCGCAACAAGAGCAGCTGCTGAAGGCGGCAATCCTGCCAATGAGCTTCCGGATGTTTTTGTATCACCAAATACCTCAATATTTGCAAGGGTTACTAATATCAACACAGGTTGTTGGGTTGTAACAGAAGTTCCGCTTCAGGTTCAGCCGGCCCCGATCGCCCCTGCGATTGCGCCATTGGAATCCTGCGATCCTAACCTAGACAATGTAGCGGAGTTCAACCTTC
>CAMPIZ010000176.1 GCA_946886675.1 uncultured Flavobacterium sp. | reverse complement strand
ATATATTCCTGAAGCACATGTTATCTTATTATTTGTAAAAGAGACGCATGGGTATTGTTCTAAAAATTGAAACTATAAAATTTGACATATGAAATTACGAAGAGTTGTAGTTACAGGCTTAGGTGCCCTTACCCCTATAGGCAACAACGTAGAGGAGTACTGGAACAGCCTTATTAACGGTGTGAGCGGCGCAGCCCCTATTACATATTTTGATACTACTAACTTCAAAACAAAATTTGCCTGCGAAGTAAAAAATTTCAAAGTAGAAGATTTTATAGACAGAAAAGAAGCACGAAAAATGGACCGATACGCACAGTATGCCATTGTTTCGAGCGATGAGGCTGTAAAAGATGCCAATTTTGATTTTGATAAGCTGGATAAAGACCGTGTAGGAGTTATCTGGGGTTCCGGTATTGGAGGGCTTGAAACCTTTCAGGAAGAAGTAATGAGCTTTGCCCATGGTAACGGAGTTCCTAAGTTCAACCCATTCTTTATACCAAAAATGATAGCTGATATTGCAGGGGGCCATATTTCTATGAAATACGGTTTCAGGGGGCCAAACTTTACAACAGTTTCAGCCTGCGCATCATCAACAAATGCTTTAATAGACGCTTTTAACTACATCCGTTTAGGCCATGCCGATGTTATGGTAACGGGAGGTAGTGAAGCTGCCGTAACTATTGCAGGTATGGGTGGCTTTAATGCAATGCACGCACTTTCTACAAGAAATGACGACCCAAAAACAGCCTCAAGGCCAATGGACAAAGACCGTGACGGTTTTGTACTGGGCGAAGGTGCCGGATCCATTATTATTGAAGAATATGAACACGCTATTGCAAGGGGTGCAACTATTTATTGCGAAATAGGCGGAGGCGGTATGAGTGCCGATGCTCACCACATTACAGCACCACACCCGGAAGGGCTTGGCGCTAAAAATGTTATGCTTAACTGTTTAAGGGATGCCGGTTTAAAACCTGCCGATGTAGATGCTGTGAATATGCACGGTACTTCTACCCCGCTAGGTGATATTGCAGAGTCTAAAGCCATACTGGAAGTATTTGGTAACCATGCTTACAACCTTAACCTTAACTCAACAAAGTCTATGACAGGCCACCTTCTTGGCGCTGCCGGGGCTATAGAAGCTATTGCTTCCATACTTTCAATCAAACATGGTATTGTACCGCCTACCATTAACCATTTTACGGATGATGAGAACATCGATCCTAAGCTTAACTTTACTTTTAACAAGGCTCAGAAAAGAGATGTAAAAGTAGCTATGAGCAACACCTTTGGTTTTGGAGGCCATAATGCATGCGTGCTTGTTAAAAAACTGGAATTATAATATACCGGGATGGGTATAATAAAGAAAATATTTAACAAATCCCGTTCTCAAGAAGACGGGATTTTTTTTGAAGAAATGAGAAAACTATTGGGTTTCAACCCAATAGAGCTATCACATTACAGAAAGGCATTTACCCACCGCTCATCTAATAAGATCGATGAAAATGGTAACCCTGTCAACTATGAGCGCCTTGAGTTTTTAGGGGATGCCATGTTGGGCTCTGTTATTGCAGCACACCTTTTTAACGAAGTGCCAACAGGTGACGAAGGCTATCTTACCAAAATGCGCTCCAAAATTGTAAGCCGCGAGCACCTTAATGAGCTTGGGCGTGACCTAAACCTTATAAAATGGGTGGAAAGTAAAGTTTCAACACAGCATTTTGGCGAAAACATACACGGTAATCTTTTTGAAGCATTTATTGGTGCTATTTACCTTGACAGGGGATTTTCGTTTTGCGAAAAATTCATTAATAAAAAGGTAATAATACCTTATGTCGACATCCCGAAACTTGAAGGCAAAGTGATAAGCTACAAAAGCCTGGTGATAGAATGGTGCCAAAAGGAAAAGAAAACGTTTCATTATGATGTATTTGAAGACAATGGTAATGAAGGGATAAAATACTTTGGTGTAAGGTTAAAAATAGATGGCAGAGTTGTGGCAAAAGCAAGGGCCACTTCCAAAAAGAAAGCCGAAGAAAAAGCATCACAAAGAGCCTTTTTTGCATTTCAGGAAAAAATTAACAAAAAATAAAGCAAGTTGACAGCAAACTAAAACGTTTTCGTTAATAATTTACCGTTAACTTAATTTTAAGACTGTTTTTTCTAAGTTTTAAATGCTATCTTTACAGCTTATTATGAATAATAATGGCTATTCACAAACTTCTTATAGATGACTTTGTAACAGTTGATTATGAATTAATCGCCATACACTCTTCTTTGGAAGATTACAGGCTGGCTTATTTTATTAACCGTGAGCTGGCCATCCTTCTGGAAAAAAGCCCGAAAAATATTGGAATTAAAGTAAAAGAGGGCGAAAGCTGTTTTTCTCACTTTATGTATGAAGAGGGCGAAAAAGAGCTGGTATGGAATCTCATACAAAACAAAAGCACCGTGGAGGCCGCTCAGCAAAACGACACATTATTATTTGCTGAGGCTATGGACACCAGTGTGTACCTGCTTCCGGAGTATAAAAAAGTGGATTACATTATTAAAATAGAAAACACCTGCGGCAACTTTGCGTTAGAGGAGCTTATAGAAAAACTGCTTACTGTACGCCATATTACCACCGCATATAGGATTGACCACCAAAAACTAAAATCGAAAAACAATTTAATTTTTTAAGAATGCCAACAAGAAAGAAAACTAAAATTGTAGCAACACTAGGACCTGCCTGCAGTACAAAAGAAGTGCTTAAAAACATGATTGATGCAGGTGTGAATGTGTTCAGGATCAACTTTTCTCATGCTGATTATACCGACGTTAAAGAACGTATTAACATTATAAGGGAATTAAATAATGAGTATGGCTATAATACTGCTATACTTGCAGACCTACAGGGGCCTAAGCTTCGTGTAGGCGTAATGAAAGAGGACGTAGTGGTAAGCCCCGGCGATGTAATTACATTCACCACGGCAGAAGACATATTAGGTACCGCCGAAAAGGTATATATGAACTATAAAGAGTTTCCTAACGATGTAAATCCGGGAGAAAGAATACTTCTTGATGATGGTAAGCTAATATTTGAAGTACTGGAAACCAATAAAACTCATGAAGTTAAGGCTGTGGTTATACAGGGAGGCCCTTTAAAATCGAAAAAAGGAGTTAACCTGCCTAACACAAAGGTCTCGCTGCCTGCACTTACACAAAAAGATATTAAAGATGCCATTTTTGCAATAAAAGAAGAAGTAGACTGGATTGCACTTTCTTTTGTAAGAACCCCTAAAGACCTTGAAGAATTGCAGGATCTTATAGCTAAGCATTCTGAATATAAAATTCCTATTATAGCTAAAATAGAAAAACCTGAAGCCGTTGAAAACATCGACAAGATTGTTGCTTTTTGTGACGCGCTAATGGTAGCAAGGGGTGACCTGGGTGTTGAAGTTCCGGCGCAGGAAGTGCCACTTATCCAAAAGAAACTGGTGAACCGTGCCAAAACTGCACGTATACCGGTAATTATTGCTACACAAATGATGGAAACAATGATTACCAGCCTTACCCCTACCAGAGCCGAGGTAAACGATGTAGCAAACTCTGTTATTGATGGAGCAGATGCAGTAATGCTTTCCGGCGAAACATCTGTTGGTAATTATCCTGTACAGGTTATTCAAAAAATGACGCAGATTATTGAAGCTGTTGAAGATTCGCCACTTATTAATGTACCACAAAATGTACCACAGGTAAGGACCAAGCGTTTTATAACAAAATCTATTTGTTATCACGCAGCACAGATGGCAAATGCTATTAAAGCAAATGCAATATGCACGTTAACGAACAGTGGTTATACTGCTTTCCAGATATCTGCATGGAGGCCGCAGGCGCACATATTAGTATTTACTTCTAATAAGAGGATATTAACCCAGATGAACCTGCTGTGGGGAGTAAACTCGTTTTACTATGACAAATTCTTAAGTACGGATGACACCGTGGAGGATATAAATGCTACCGCTAAAGAAATGGGTTATGTAGAAAAGGGCGATATGCTTATTAACCTTGCGGCAATGCCGGTTGTGGATAAAGGTATGGTAAACACCCTCAGGGTATCCGAAATACAATAAAACAAAGTCCGCAGTTGCGGACTTTGTTTTTTAATTGAGAAAATTAATATATTTGGGAAAATCATTTTTTACTATGAACCTTAACTTTAAATCAAACAATCCCTTTTTAAAAAATAAGTCTTTTGCCAAAACAGCAACTGTTCCTGTTTATGATGCAGACGGCAGGCCTGTGGAAGTAATAGACTATAATGACACCATGACAATTTCGGGAGCTATTAACAAGAGTTTTATTCTGCTTGGGCTTCTGCTTTGTACGGCAGGTTATACATGGTGGCTTTACTTTAACGGACAAAATCCTTTACTTCTGGGAATAATTGGCGCTATACTTGGTTTTATATGCGTTCTTGTTGCCGCGTTTAAGCCCGCGGCTTCACGTTATCTTTCACCTGCCTATGCATTATTTGAAGGTCTTTTTATAGGTGCCATTTCTGCATATATAGAAGAAAATTACTATCCGGGAATAGTGCTCCAGGCTGTAGGCGGTACATTTACTACTTTTATAGTTTGCTTTGCTTTGTACAGATTCAGGATAGTTAAGGTAACAGAACAGTTTAAATCTGTTGTTATAGCCTCTACGTTTGCAATTGCAACATATTACCTTATAAGCTGGATATTTTCCCTTTTTACATCATGGGAACCTGTTCATCATGGAAACTCTTTAATGAGTATAGGCATAAGTGTATTTGTTATAGTAATTGCTGCATTAAATCTATTCCTTGATTTTGATATGATTGAGCAGGGA
>CAMPIZ010000175.1 GCA_946886675.1 uncultured Flavobacterium sp. | reverse complement strand
AATAGGTTCTGTAAACGATTTTGAAAATGTTTTTACTGCAGAGCAGATTGACGATCTGGAGAACATTATCTCTTCCTTTGAGCAGAAAACCACAAATGAAATCGCCATTGTTACTATTAAAGATATTGATGAATATAGTAATTTTGATGATTTTACATTAGACCTGGCCAACTATTGGCAAATTGGTAAACTTTATAAGAATAATGGACTAGTTATAGCTTTTAGTACAAATCTTCGAGAAATAAGCATTAAAACCGGAACAGGTACTGAAAAAATTCTGACTGATACAATATGCAAAGATGTAATCGATCAGGAAATAGTACCCGAGTTTAAAAAAGGTGAATATTATACGGGAATTAAAAAAGCTTTATTATTGCTTATATCGAAGTGGAAATAAAGACTTTCACTTATTGCTAACACTCTCCCCCATCCTTTATTTGTAAATTTACTATTGTTAAACACAAAAAGAAAGGAAATATGAGAAGGGGAAATTACGGACGCTTTCTATTAATGCTACTTATATCATTTCTTGTGATGTATTGCGTAATGTATGCCAACGTTGTAAGCGAACAGCATATTTATATAAGCCTTAATAGATTTTATATGACTATTTTAATGGTAATGCCAATGGCAGTTATAATGTTATTGTTCATGAAGGATATGTACAGGAGCAAAACAAAAAATAATATCATTATAGTATTGGGTATTGCCTCATTTATAGGGGCATTTATACTTCTAAGAACTCAGACTTACATTGATGATGTCAATTACATGAAATCTATGATTCCGCATCATTCTTCTGCAATATTATCAAGTCAGGAAGCTAATTTAAACGATCCTGAGGTAAAAGAACTGTCAAAGCAAATTATCGAATCTCAGGAGAGAGAAATAAAACAGATGAAGGAAATGATTAACAGGCTTGAAAACGAATAGCTATTATTATGAAAAAGACAGCAAAAGTTACAGGCGTAGCGCCACAGTTAATAGTACCTGATGTTGTACAGACAGCAGAATATTACAGAGATATTTTTGGATTCGTAATTATAGGTTATGCATTACAGCCACCAGTTTATGCTATGGTACAGCGCGATGGATTCCAGATACACTTTGCAAAGGGAGATAAATTCACAACCAATGAAGATATTCGTAAAGAAACCACCGACCTTATACTATGGGTGCCTGAAATTGATGCTTTTTATGAAGAATTAAAAGCTAATAATGCTGAAATTGTCATGGATATTACAAAAAGGCCATATGGCAGCCGCGAATTTATTGTGAAAGACTGTAATGGCTATAAAATACTTATTGGTGACTAATTTTAATCAGTTAAAGAAAATTCCTGCGATCTATACTGTTTCTAAATATCAGAATTTTATTAACTTGCGGTTTCTAATTTCTACTCTTAATGGATAACCATCCCGCTGTGCAGGAAACAAAAACTCATTTAAGCCTTTTGCAGGCTTTTATTCCTGTTATACTGCTTATCGCCTTACTTGCTTTTAATGTATATGTTTTTAAAGATGATGCCCTAAGCGGCTCAAACCAGTTTGTATTGCTGTTGGGCGCTGCATTTGCAGCAATTATAGGCTTTAAAAACAAAGTTCCCTATCAAAAAATGCTTAATAAAGTAGCAAAGAATATACAAGCTACTTCCGGCGCTATATTAATATTACTGCTTGTAGGTGCACTTTCAGGAACATGGCTTTTAAGCGGTATTATTCCGGCTATGATTTACTATGGACTTCAAATATTAAACCCTGATATTTTTCTTCCGGCCTGTGTGCTTATATGTTCTATAATTTCCCTGGCCACAGGAAGTTCATGGACAACATCAGCAACTGTTGGTATCGCTCTTGTAGGTATTGGTGATGCTATGGGGTTAAACCTTGGTATGGTTGCCGGTGCCGTAGTCTCAGGAGCATATTTTGGAGATAAAATGTCTCCCCTATCAGACACTACAAACCTTGCTCCCGCTATGGCAGGAACTGATTTGTTTACCCATATAAGGTACATGACATTTACAACTGTACCAACTTACATTATAACACTTATCCTGTTTGTAATACTTGGTTTAACACAAACTGCATCAGGATCTACAGATACCCCTGAAATACTATCGGCCATAACTGCAAGTTTTAATATAAATGGCTGGCTTTTTATAGTACCGTTAGTTGTAATCATTTTGATCATACGAAAAACTGAACCACTTATAGCCCTACTTGCAGGTGTACTTTTAGGAGGGCTTTTTGCTGTTATTTTTCAACCGGGACTTGTCGCAGAGGTTGGCGGTGGCAACACACTCGATTTTATTACAGGCTATAAAGGCGTAATAAATGCTATTACAGTAGAAACTACAGTGCAAACTACCAACGAAACACTAAGCGGATTATTTACTTCAGGCGGAATGCAAAAAATGATGGGAACAATATGGCTTATACTTTGTGCAATGGCTTTTGGAGGCGTTATGGAGGCCATAGGGGCTTTAAGGGCAATAAGCAGGGCTTTATTAAAACTGGCAAATGGAATTTTTGGGCTTTTTGCCAGTACAGTAAGCAGCTGTATTGTATTAAACTTCACCGCTTCAGATCAGTATCTTGCTATAGTAGTGCCGGGTAAAATGTTCTCAGAAGCTTACAGGGAAAAAGGACTGGCGCCTGAAAACCTAAGCCGTACACTGGAAGATTCAGGAACAGTAACATCGGTACTTGTACCATGGAACACATGCGGAGCGTACCAGTCAGGAGTATTAGGTGTTGCCACACTATCATATGCACCTTATGCTTTCTTTAATATACTTAGCCCAATTATGACACTTATTTTTGCAGGATTTGGTATTAAAATAAGACGCTTGATTACTGGAAATCAGGCTTCATAAGCAAACTCTATAAAGCAATAGGGATTAGTGATAAGTTATACTATAAATAAAAACTATTAAAATCTATTTTTGCAACGTAAAAAATTAATAAAACCATAAAAATTAAAATTGATATGTCTTTAGTAGGAAAAAAATTCCCTAACATTACAGTAGATGCTATCTCTGAAATGGGTGATAATTTAAAAATCAACATCTTTGAAGAAGCAGTAAACAATAACAAAAAAGTACTATTATTCTGGTATCCAAAAGACTTTACTTTTGTTTGCCCTACAGAGCTTCACGCTTTTCAGGCAGCTTTAGGTGAGTTTGAAAAAAGAAATACAATTGTAGCAGGCGCTTCTTGCGATACTAACGAAGTTCACTTTGCTTGGCTTAATACTTCAAAAGATAACGGAGGTATTGAAGGTGTTACTTACCCACTTATAGCAGATACAAACAGAAACCTTTCTAACGTTCTTGGTATTCTTGATGTAGAAACTACAGGATATGACGAAGAGACAGGAGCAGTAATGCTTGAGGGTTCTAATGTAACATACAGGGCTACTTATCTTGTTGATGAAACAGGAAAAATTTTCCACGAAAGTGTAAACGATATGCCTCTTGGCCGTAATGTAAATGAGTACCTAAGACTAATTGATGCTTACACTCACGTACAAACCAAAGGCGAAGTTTGCCCTGCAAACTGGGAAGAAGGTAAAGAAGCTATGACTGCCGACAGAAATGGCGTAGCTGCTTACCTAAGTTCTAACTAATAAATTTAAGAAGTCATGTTAAAAGAACTGGAAAATGATAACCTGGCAGAAATTGTATCATCAGAAAATATTGTTGTAGTACAATATTCGGCAGGATGGTGTGGTAACTGCAAGATTATGAAGCCAAAATTCAAAAAAATGGCTTCAGAAAATGAAAATGTAACGTTTGTAATTGCTGACGCCGAGAATTATCCGGAATCGAGAAAGCTGGCAAAAGTGGATAATCTTCCTACTTTCGCAGCCTTTAAAAACGGAAATCTTGTAAATCAGGTGCAAACAAATAAATTAGAAGTTTTAACCGATTTAGTCAATGAAGTTACCAGTAATTAAACATCTTACTCAGTTTATTGAGGAAAACGACCAGGATTATATAATAGAAGCCCTGGAAGTACTTGAGGCGCTTACCGAAGTCCCTTCACTTAAAGATGAAGAGCTTGATGTTGTTGGAGAACTCATCTCTAATATGTATGGTGCCCTTGAGGTTAATAAAATGATTAAAGAAGGTATGGACCGCAAAGAAGCTATAAATAGTTTTATGATGCGGGTACTTGGAGCAATCGACAAAAATTAGGGTTTTTCATAATTTGGTTAAAAAGGCGCTCTCTGTTATGGAGAGCGCCTTTTTGTTTATTTTTGTTTAAACTGAATAGCAAATGCACCTTTACATTAAAAATATGGTTTGCAACCGCTGTATTATGGCGGTAAGAAATGAACTTGAAAATATAAATACCTCTGTAATTTCTATAGATTTGGGTGAAGCAGAGATTAAAGAAGAATTAAATGATAGTCAGTTACAAAAGCTTAATATATCCTTAAACAAACTTGGTTTTGAAATTATAGGCAATAAAAAAAGCAGACTGATTGAACAGATTAAAACCGAGATTATATACCTTGTACATCATTCTGGTGAGGTTCTTAATACAAAATTATCTCACTGGCTTTCAGAAAGGATTCGCTATGATTATACTTACCTAAGCAACCTGTTTTCTGAAGTTGAAGGCACAACTATAGAGAAATATTACATAGCGCAGCGTATTGAAAAAGTTAAGGAGCTTTTGGTTTATGATGAACTTTCATTGGCCGAAATTGCTGATATGCTGGGATACAGCAGTCCTGCCTACTTATCGAGTCAGTTTAAAAAAGTTACCGGGCTTACCCCTACTTATTATAAATCTGTAAAAGATATAAAAAGGAAAAAAATTGACGAGCTGTAAAAGTTAATAGTATTTTCAAAAATAACATAG
>CAMPIZ010000174.1 GCA_946886675.1 uncultured Flavobacterium sp. | reverse complement strand
ATGTATTGACAAATTTATATAATAAGTTTAAAAGCAGATGGCTTTTTACAGGTTGCTGGTTTCCTGTCATTCCGACGTTAGGAGGAATCTCAATTTAAAATTGAAAATTCACCATTTAAAATCGTCTTATGTCTATTATCTATTATCTCAGTCCCACATCTCAAATTCCACATCTGATTATCTAAATTCTAATCTCTAAATAGCCTTATCTCGTAATTAAAAAAATAATATCTTCGCACCTGCGTTATTATATGCAGAAAACTTAAAAATTGCAATGTTCAGGAAATCCCTTACTTATCTGTTTCTTTTAGCTACTGCTATGTCTTATAGCCAGATAGGAGGTAAGTATACTTATCAGTTTCTTAACCTTGTAACCTCGCCGCGACAGGCTGCACTGGGCGGAAAAATAATTACACTGCATGATTATGATGTTAATCAGGCGATTTTTAACCCTGCAACCATCAATCCGGAGATGGATAACCATCTTTCGGCAAACTACGGCAGTTATTATGGTGACGTGTCTTATGGTACTGCCGCCTATGCCTATACATGGGACAGGCACGTGCAGACATTCCATGCAGGGGTAAGTTATGTGAACTATGGTACTTTTGAAGGCCGCGACGAAATGGGTCTGCTTACGGGCGACTTTACCGGAAGCGAAATTGCACTTTCCTTTGGCTATGCCTACAATGTTCCTTATACCAATTTATACCTGGGCAGTAACCTCAAGATAATATCATCTACGCTGGAGAGCTACAACTCTTTTGGCGCTGCACTGGATGTGGGCGCTATTTATATTGATACGGATAACGATATTAATTATGCTATTTCCCTACGAAACATGGGTACGCAGATAAGCACTTATGCCGGGCTTAGGGAACCGCTTCCGTTTGAAATTATAGCGGGTATCTCGCAAGAGGTAGAAAATGTGCCTATACGCTGGCATATAACCTTAGAGAACCTGCAGCAGTGGAATATTGCCTTTTCTAACCCAAACAGGAGCGAACAGAGCCTTGATGGCGAGGTGACCGAAGAAAAGGTTTCTTTCTTTAATAATGCACTGCGTCACGTGATTGTGGGAGCCGAACTGTTTCCGGGTAAGAGCTTTAACCTTCGGGTAGGTTATAACTTCAGGAGGGGTGAGGAACTGCGGATAGTAGATAAGCGAAATTTTTCGGGAATTTCTGCCGGATTAAGCATTAGGTTTAATAAATTGCGCTTTGATTATTCGTACTCAAGATATACCCTTGCAGCAAACACCAGCCTGTTTGGGTTAATGATTAACCTTCAGTAAATTGGAGAAGAAAATTACCATTGCCATAGACGGCTTTTCATCTACCGGAAAAAGTACACTTGCCAAGCAGCTTGCCAGGCATCTGGGCTATTCTTATATAGATACGGGCGCCATGTACCGCGCTGTTACCCTGTATGCCATGCAAAACGGGTTTATTGCCAAAGGGTTTTTTAACCGCGAGGCGCTTATAGACAGTTTGAGCGATATTACCCTGCAGTTTTTATATAATCCGGTACTCGAGTTTGCCGAAATGTACCTTAACGAAGTAAATGTAGAAAAAGAGATAAGGACACTAGGCGTATCACAGCTTGTAAGCCTTGTTGCAGAAGTGCCCGAAGTGCGCCACAAACTCGTAGAGCAGCAAAAGCACATGGGAGAGAAAAAAGGTGTGGTAATGGATGGCAGGGATATAGGTACAGTGGTTTTTCCTAATGCCGAGCTGAAGATTTTTATGAATGCCAGCCCTGAAACCCGTGCCCAAAGGCGCCTTAAGGAGCTTACCCAACTGGGGCAGGATGTTACTTATGATGAGGTTTATGAAAATGTTGTGGAACGCGACTATATTGATACCCACCGTAAAGACTCTCCTCTTGTAAAGGCAGAGGATGCCATAGAGATGGATAACTCTAATATTACAAAACAGGAGCAGCTTGCCAAGGTAGTAAAGATTGTAGACGGGCTTTTAGGCAAAAATGCTGAATAAATTTCTGGCCATACTGTTTGCCGTAGTGCTTTTTCAGGTAGTTTACTTTTTGGTAAAGAGCATGAAAGACAGGTACAGGAGCGGAAACATCCTTTTTTTAGGCAAAGAATACATTAGAGGCTATATAGCCATTGCACTTTTGCTTGTACTGCTTCTTTTTACACTTTTATAATTCTCACTTAAACCTCTACAGTTTTAGCCATTTTCCAGTAGGATAGTATACCTGCCAAAAGTTTTTTGTATTCTTTATAGTTGTTAGGCTTTGCAAAATACCCCTGTATAGAAAGGCTGTAGGCCTGCTTTATATAATCCTGGTTGTAGCCCGATGTGGTAAGAAAAATAAAAGGTATAGCCTTCTCTCTTAATTTAGGGTCGCTAAATATCTGGTTACGCAAATCAAAACCGTTTATCTTGGGCATGTTTATGTCGGATATTATAATGAAAGGATCGGCATCCTTACCTTTTAAAAATCCCAGGACAGAAGAAGCTTCTTCAACAATTACAAGCCTGTTCTCATAATTGTTCTCTTCCATTATTTCTTCAAAAATGTCCATAAGCAGCTGTCTGTCATCAGCATCATCTTCTATAATAATGATATCGCCCATAGTATTCATAAGTGTGTGTATTTTATTGCTGGTGTGCTGTAAATGTAGGAAATAATTTAATCTGGTATTTATACTTTAGATAATTCATTTATTTTTTCGATAAACGGTAAAATCTTTCGCTAAGCGCATTTCATTTTCTGTTGTTAAACGCAATTCGTACTTTTGTATGATAATGCCAAAAACGGTAAACAAAAACGCATGACAACACAACAGCTTCACCAAAACATTCTTGATAAAAAATCTTTTCTGTGTATAGGTCTCGATGTGGATATTAATAAAATACCCGAACATCTGCTGGCAACAGAAGACCCTATATTTGAGTTTAACAAGGCCATAATAGATGCTACACACGATCTTGCGGTAGCCTATAAGCCTAATACGGCTTTTTATGAAGCTTATGGACTTAAAGGATGGCTGTCGCTGGATAAAACCATAAAGTATATTAACCATATGCACCCGGAGATGTTTACCATTGCCGATGCAAAACGCGGTGATATAGGAAATACATCTGCAATGTATGCCAAAGCATTTTTTGAAGACATGGATTTTGATTCGGTTACCGTAGCTCCTTACATGGGTAAGGATAGTGTGGAGCCTTTCCTGTCTTTTAAAAACAAGTTTACCATTATGCTGGCGCTTACATCAAACGAGGGCGCTTTTGATTTCCAGACGCAAAAGACAGGAGGAGAGGAGCTGTATAAAAAAGTGATTAAAACTTCACGCAATTGGCAAAACAGCGAAAACCTTATGTATGTTGTGGGCGCTACCAAAGCTGAATATTTTACCGAGATACGCAAAATTGTTCCCGACAGCTTTCTGCTGGTGCCCGGTGTAGGGGCACAGGGGGGGAGCCTGCAGGAGGTGTGTAAACACGGTATGAGCAAAAATGTAGGCTTACTTATTAATTCTTCACGTGGGATTATATATGCTTCCAATGGAGCTGATTTTGCTGAAAAGGCAAGGGAAGAAGCCCTGAAGATACAAATGGAAATGGCGGAGTTATTGTAACCTGAAACTATCTTGGAAAAATTATATACCGACCAGTTAGGCAATACCATAAAGCTGGCACAAACGCCTAAGCGTATTGTATCGCTTGTGCCTTCGCAAACCGAATTGCTTTTTGACCTGGGGCTGGAAGACAGCCTTGTTGGGGTTACCAAGTTTTGCGTGCACCCTTACCATTTAAAACAAACCAAAAAAGTAATAGGCGGTACTAAAAAAGTACATGCTGAAAAAATAAGGCTGCTGCAGCCTGACATTATTATTGCCAATAAAGAAGAGAATACCAAAGAGATTGTAGAGCAGTTACAGGAAATTGCCCCGGTATGGGTAAGTGATATTATTACTGTAGAGGACAGCCTGAACATGATTGCGGAGTTTGGTAAAATATTTTCGGTGCGTACCAAAGCACAGCAGCTTATTGACAAGATTAACTACGGGCTGGAGGACTTTAAAGCCTTTATGAAAGACAGGCCATCGCAGCGTGCAGCCTATTTTATATGGAAAAATCCTTATATGGCAGCGGGAGGTAATAACTTTATTAATGAGATGATGAAGTTAAACCATTTTACCAATATATATGAGGACCGGGAAGGGCGCTATCCTGAAGTGATTGTACAAAAAATGAGGATTCAGGGTGACCCGGAAGTGGTTTTGCTTTCTTCTGAACCTTACCCGTTTAAAGATGAGGATGCTTTTGAGCTGGGCCGCCATACACACCATGCCAAAACTATATTTGTGGATGGGGAAATGTTTTCATGGTACGGCAGCAGGCTGATTAAAGCTTTTCCTTATTTTAAGCAGTTACAGCTGCGAATGGAGGAACCAGGGTAAAGTATTTTAGATAACAAGTAATAGATGAGAGACGGAAGACTATTTCTTTTTAACAGGAAGCTCTGTAAAACCACATAATGTTATTTTAGTATTAACATGGTCTTTTAGTTTAAAAACAAAGCCTACATTCAGTTTGCCGTCAGTATTTTTGGGAGGAGTATAATCAAATATGATTTTATTTTTATCCTTTTTTCTGATCTCAATTTTATCTTCTAAAGAATAATTGCCATCTTCATCCATTAAATATACTTCAAACTCAGGATAATCTTGTATTTCACTAATTATACTTTCTACAGTAATCGTTTTTCCTGGTTCAAAATAAGGCGTTATTGGTTGTAAATAAAGATTTGACGCTATTAATTTACTCTTAATGTTTTCATTACAAATTTTCTTCAGAGAATCGTTTTCCTTTTCTAGAAATGTAATACGTTTATTA
>CAMPIZ010000173.1 GCA_946886675.1 uncultured Flavobacterium sp. | reverse complement strand
GAAGGTTGAACTCCGCTACATTGTCTAGGTTAGGATCGCAGGATTCCAATGGCGCTTGCGGAGGAATAATAATTCCTGCTATTACCTGTAAATCTACAGGCGTGGTGGTCCAGCAGCCTGTAGCTATATTTTGTACTCTGGCATAAATAGTTGTTGTAGGGCTTGTAAAAAGATCTGGCAGCTGAGTGGCAGGATCTCCTGCCTGTGCAGCGGCATCGGTACCATAATATGTAACCTGAAGGCCGGGAGCATTCATGGTAATATGGCTGTCGTGATTGTGAAGTATAAATACTCCCTGTCCCGGAGTATCTTCACATGCAGGCAATGGTTGTAATTCAGGATTAATAACAGGCAACTGATTAACAACAATATCAAAAGATGTTACAGCATGGCATCCGTTTGGATTTTCTGATCTCACAAAAATTGTGGTACTACCTGAAACATAATTTACAGGATCGGCAATTGGCGATAATCCTCCCCCATTATTATTAGCATCTTCAAAATTAAGATGGTACGAAAGTGTAAAAGGCCCAATTTCTCCAGCCTTAGATGTAAGGTCAAAAGTTTCGGTTCCGTTTCCATCAATATCACAAAGCTCATAGTTGCTTACAGAGGCAGGAGCCTGCGGACTGTTTTCCACCACAAGATCTATGGTAGTAAGCGAATAGCACTGCTGGTTATTAATATCTTCTACCCTTATATAAATAGTTTGCCCGCCCGCAACAGTATTGTTGTAAGCAGCAGGGTTTGCTATTGAAGGATTACCTACATCGGCAGCTGCCTGGGATTCATAAAAAGAAGTTTCATAATTTGGATTACCCCCAGTGACCTGTGGTGTAACAGCTGTAAGATCGAATTGTGTAATACCGTCAGCATTATCGTCACAAAGCGTTATGGAAGATGGAGGGTTAATAGCAGGCGCAGATGTCGTTATAAGGTCAAGTGTGGTAAATGCCACACAGGCAGCATTCTCATTTGACTCTACACGAACAAAAACGGTTTGTGATGCTGTTGCTGTTGTATAAGGAGATGCTAAGGCTCCTGTATCAAGAGTAGCATCATTTTGTGTTTCATGATATGTTATAATATAAGGATTACCTCCTGATATTACCGCATTATTGCTTTCCAGATCAAAAGTACCCAAACCTGTAACGCCATCGGCACACACATTCATTGGCTCAGGATCAGTTACAACAGGAAGTGCGTTTACAGTAATAACTCCGTCTTCATTAAGCGTTACGGTACAAAATGGCGCCTGCGCATCGGTTACATCTATAATAGTGAATGAAGCATCTGCTGTAAGGGCAGGCAAAGTAATTGTATTTTGCCCGGATGCATCGAGTGTAACAGATTGTGTACCGGGAGTGCCTGCTACCTGATACTGTACAACACCATCTACAGGACCCGTTAAGCTTATTATACCATCTTCACCTTCACAAATAGGTGAATTTTCTGTATAAGTAAGCTCTTCGATTTCGTTTATATCAATGGTAACAGTTCCGGTTACTGACTGTGAGCATACTACAGTACCATCTGAAGTTGCAATATTGGCGTCTACTAAAGAATAGGTTGTTTGAGCTGTGTAAGGCTGTGTAATAACAAAAGTTCCTGCAGCATCGAGTGAAGCAGGTATATTGGCCCCGCCATTTAACGTATAATTAAAATCTGCATTGGGTGTACCCGAAAAAGTTACCGTAACATCCTCTCCAGGACATGCATTTGTTGCTGAAGCAGCCACAGTTACATTTGGCACCGGATATACTGCCAGGTTAAAATCGGTTATTGAGTAGCATCCCGTTACATTATCTGTAACTTTAGCAAATATCGGCTGCGGGTTTGATGTATTAGAGATAATATTACCTAAAGGAGATTCCCCATCCACGGCATTTGCCATTGAAGCATAAAAATCAATAGTGTTATTTGTGGTATCTGCATTTATCTGCGGGCGAAGCGCCCCTAAATCAAAAATTCCCACGTCTGGATTATTGCTGCAGGTCCTTACTTCATTTATCTGATTTGCTTCGGGCGGAGCCGGGAAAGCACCTGTACCGTCCATTGCAGTGCCTGTCCACTGGATCTCAAAACCACCGTCGCCCACAGGCCTGTCTATAACAATATAGTATGACTCACCCGCAGATACAGTAAGCCATCTTACATATCCATTACCATCAGCGCCGGGGCCTGACTGTGTAACAAGTGTGCTGCCATACATACCGGTATGGTTATTAGAAAGCCCTGCCGCAAGAGGATTTGTAGTACAACAGCGTATAGGTGCACCAAGCGCACCACAAGTGGTGTTTGCAGGGTAAACCCAAAAGTCATAATCAACACTTATACTGGTGTTTTCGGGTATCAGGTCAAAACCTAATGTCCCTCCCTGCACTATATTAATATGCAGCCAGATAGAGTTGTTCTCAAAGCCACCACACCCGGTAACTTCCTGTATATTACCTATTCCGTTAGCATTAGACATAAAAGTGTCGTTCCCGCATACAGTGATTGCATTTACGCAATCGTTTGGTTCGTTTTGTGCCTGCACATTAAAAGATGCTAACATGAACAAACCAAATGCAATAATCCTTTTCATCCTAAGAAAGTTTTAAAAACGGCAAAAATAGGTGATTTTTTACAGGAAAAAACCACCTATTTCACCAAAGCAATTTTATTAACAGAAGCTACATCACTTCTTAACAATCATAAACTCAGAACGCCTGTTCGCAGCATTCTCAGTATCAGTACATTTATCCCCGCAATTTACCTCTGGTTCGGCCTCTCCATATCCTTTTCCTGAGATGCGTTCTCTGCTTATTCCTTTAGAAATAACATAAGCCACAGTTGCCTGAGCCCTTTTTTCCGAAAGGTTCATGTTGAAAGATTCGCTTCCTTTGGTATCGGTATGTGCCTTTACAAAAATTACCATTGCAGGATTATCCTTCATTATCTCAACCAGTTTATCCAGTTCTGCTGCTCCCTGCCTTGTGATATTACTTTTATTGAATTCGAAATTAATATCGGCAAGCTCAATGTGTGTATCCTTAATAAGCTCGTTAACAGCGGTAAGCGTCGCGTTAATTTTTATCTGATTTTCAGCAGTTTCAGCCAGGGCAAAATTCTCCTGTTTGTATCCTTGTTTTTTTACTTCAAATACATAGGCTGTATTACAATCTACTGTATAGCTAATTTCTCCATTGCTGCCTGTTTTGGCGGTTTCTATTATATTGCCTTTAGTATCGGTAATGGCAACTTCAGCATCTGCCAGTAATTTACCAGTCTTTTTATCTGAAACAGCTGCGATGGCTTCTACCCTACATACCGGTACAGCAGTATAAATATTATCATTACCGCTTCGGTTTGAGGTGTAATAGCCTGTACCCTGCTGTACATTATAGCTAAAAGCAAAATCGTCTTTTTCACTGTTAACAGGCTTTCCAACATTTATAGCTACAGTGCCTGTGTTTAAATCTGCCTTAAAGATATCATAGCCACCAAAGCCCTGCCTACTCACGGAAGCAAAATACAGTATGTTATCATCTGTAATAAAAGGGAAATTTTCTTTACCCGGAGTGTTTACAGCATTGCCTAAATTTTGAGGCTTCCCATAAGTACCGTCTGCATTTACAGATACTTTCCAAATATCTGTATCCCCTATACCTCCCGGCATGTTTGAAGCAAAATATAATGTTTTCCCATCAGCACTAAGACTTGGGCTTCCTACAGAATAATTAGTACTGTTAAAAGGAAGCGGTATAATATTCTGCCATTTACCATCTTTCTTTTTCGCTTTATAAAGACCAAGCTGTGCCAGCTTTACTTTATTCTTATTATCTTTTGCATAGCTGCCTTCCGCATGGCCATCCCTTGCAAAATAGATAATATTGCCATCTGCGCTTACAGCAACCGGCCCATCGTGAAAACGTGAGTTAAGTTCCTGTACTGCTACCGGTTCTGACAATGAGCCATCTGCATTACGGGTAGTATTATAAATATCCACATAAGTCTGACCGTAGGCATCTTTTGCTGATGAATTAGCAGAACCCACAAAATAGAGCGTGTTGTAATTTGTTAAAACAGCCGCAAATTCACTCTTATCAGTGTTTAGGCTTAAGTCAGTACTTTCAAACAACTTATTTTTGTTGTTAAGCGAAGGTATATAATCAGGATTTGCCCTGTGTGCCAATGCTCTTTCATCATTCGGCAGCATAGCAGAGAATTTATCCATCTGGACATTTGCTTCACTATATCTGCCCTGTGTTTTTAAAGTTGCAGCATATTTGTAATAGGTCTCTGGATCCTGCTCTTCTTCAATTGCTTTTGCATACCATTTTGCAGCTTCATCCATATTGAAAACAGCATAATAACTGTCGGCAAGATTCTTATAAACATGTGCATCAGCTTTATTTTTATCAACAAGCTGCAGGTATTCGTCAATAGCTTCGGTATATTGATAGGTCAGCAATAAACCATCTGCTTTTTCTATGTCTTTAGTTTGCGAATTTACCTGCAGCGTTAACAAAAGCAAGCCTGCCGATATAAATATTTTTTTCATATTGTTATGGTTTAGAAAAATCTTGGAGATACGGATACTCGTTTCTTAAGATTAAGATCAAACAACAGCATTATTTCGTGAGATGCCGGCGTGGTTATATTCAGATCTGACGTAACGTGGTCATAAGCATACCCCAGCCTCAGGCCTGGTGTAATTGCATAATTTACCATTGCACCTACAGAATCGTCCAGCCTGTATGTAGCACCTATCTCAAACTTATCGAAGAATAAAAAGTTTATAGAAGCATCCAGAGACGTTGGTGCATTAAAAGCTGATTTGAGCATAAATGAGGCTTTCATTTTTGTATTTTCTGAAAGATTGAATACATAC
>CAMPIZ010000172.1 GCA_946886675.1 uncultured Flavobacterium sp. | reverse complement strand
TAACTATCCAATGTTATTTGTTATACCAATGCTTGTAGCTGCATATTTTGTATATGTTACATACAGGATAAACAAATTTATAAACCCAAAAGAAGAATAAACCATCCCTTACCTTAATTATATATACTATGAAAAAATTAGTTATAGCTGCCGGAACAGGGTTTCTTGGCAATGTTCTCGTAAAATATTTCAAAGAAAAAGTCGAAGAAATTGTTATCCTTACCAGGGGTAAAACAAAAACACAAGGCAATATAAAATATGTAAACTGGGATGCTAAAACCTTTAACGGTTGGGAAGCCGAACTTGAAAATGCAGATGTTTTGATTAACCTGACAGGGAAATCTGTTAATTGCCGATATAACGAGCGAAATAAAAATGAGATTATGGCATCACGTATAAATAGTACCGCCATACTGGATAAGGCTGTACTACAGTGCCAAAACCCGCCAAAGCATTGGCTCAATTCTTCTACAGCTACAATTTACAAAGGTTCTTACCATAGACAAATGACTGAACAGGCAGGTGAAAAAGGTTTTGACTTTTCTATGAAGGTCGCCCGCGCCTGGGAAAAAGTATTCTTTAAAACTGAAACACCACACACTTTAAAAACTGCATTGCGTACTTCTATAGTGTTAGGCAAAAGCGGAGGCGCCTACCCTATGCTTAGAAAATTGGCAAAAATCGGTATGGGTGGCAAACAAGGTAATGGCAGGCAGTTTGTAAGCTGGATTCATGAAGAAGATTTTGCCCGTGCCGTGGAGTTTATTATTAACAGACAGTTGGAAGGTGTAATAAATGTTGTAAGCCGTACACCTGTTCGCAATAAAAATTTCATGGCTGCCATAGCAAAATGTTTAAAAACCCCTTTTGCCATACCCATTAATAAATTATTCCTTGAATTGGGTGCAAAAATTATAGGCACAGAGACAGAACTTATTTTAAAAAGTAGGAATGTAATTCCGGAAAGGCTTAATCAGGCTGGATTTTCTTTTAAATACAAAACTGTTGAAGAGGCATTATATTCATTAGAATCCGCTCACTAGAATAACCAGTCCCAGCCAGAATATAGGAATGCTCTCCACCCAAAATAAAGTATAGTATTTATTGCGCTCGGGAGTGGCAAAAATAGTAAAAAGTGCCGTTGCAGCCACCAAAACTATATTTACCAGAAGCTGCTTACCATCTACATCACTTTTAAAAAATTCAAGGCAGTAAAAAGGTATCAAAAGTATAATATTGAGCCATTTGGTCATCTTTACTCCTATTATCTGCGGAATAGTGCGCAGCATAGGATCATCCTCCCGCAGGTCTATAATTTCAAAAATAAGGATTAGTATAAGCACCAGTAAAAACCGCTGGCAAAACTTTAGTATAACATCTGTAGAAATATCAACGCCAACATCTATAAGCGGCATAAGTGTAGTAACACCTGCCCAGCATAAAGCCACTATATATACTTTCATACCGCTGAGGTTGCGAAGGCTGGAGCTTTTGGGAAAAACAGGTACGGTATATAGGGCTGTTAACCCAAAGAAAACAACAGCAGTAATTTGTGTTGGCCTTCGCAGCATGAAAAAAAATACTATTGCCCCTAAGAAAGCAATTATACTGAGCCCTGTTATAATTTTAAGCCGCAGGCTTATGGTGCGCTTAAAGCGGTACCAGCTCTCATACTTCATAAAATTATAGCTAAACATAGTGCCACAGTAAGCAAAACCTGCCATAGGCAGGTTAAAAGACAATTTAAACATATGGTTTGTCATGAGCACGAGTGCCAGTACTGCCATAGCAACGTGCATACTACCCCATAAATAAATGTCAAACATATTTTTTAGTGCTCTCATCCTTACAAAAATAATCAATATGCCATCAGGTTTTATTCGGCAATGAAAAATTCACAAAATTCGCATCAAAAAAGACATTAAAATTTGGATATAATTAACTAATTTTGTGCCTTCTAAAAAACACGCAACATATCATATGAGAACAGATGCTTTTGCTTTAAGACACATTGGCCCGAGGGAAAATGATCTGCAGCACATGTTTAAGACCATAGGTGTCGAATCCATAGACCAGCTGATCTATGAAACCCTGCCGGATGATATCCGTTTAAAGGCTCCGTTAAACCTGGATCCTGCCATGACGGAATATGAGTATCTAAACCACATACATCAGTTAGGAGCGAAGAATAAAATATTCAGGTCTTATATCGGCTTGGGGTACCACCCTACAATTGTACCTGCTCCTATCCAAAGAAATATTTTTGAAAATCCGGGTTGGTATACTGCCTATACACCATATCAGGCAGAGATTGCCCAGGGGCGACTTGAAGCTCTTTTAAATTTCCAGACAACAGTAATTGAGCTTACAGGTATGGAAATAGCAAACGCTTCACTTCTTGACGAAAGTACTGCTGCTGCTGAGGCTATGGCTCTTTTATTTGATGTTCGTACACGTGACCAAAAGAAAAACAACGTAAACAAGTTTTTTGTTTCCGAAGAAATACTACCTCAAACACTATCTGTATTGCAAACACGTTCTACGCCAATAGGTGTTGAACTTGTGATAGGTAACCACGAGGAGTTTGATTTTTCTGATGAATTCTTTGGTGCTATTCTGCAGTACCCGGGCAAATATGGCCAGGTATATGATTATGCAGGATTTATTGCAAAGGCAAAAGAAAAAGAAATTAAGACAGCAGTTGCTGCCGATATATTAAGTTTAGTTAAGCTAACCTCACCTGGTGAAATGGGCGCAGATGTTGTAGTTGGTACTACGCAGCGTTTTGGTATCCCAATGGGTTACGGAGGCCCTCACGCAGGTTATTTTGCAACTAAGGAAGAGTATAAGCGAAGCATGCCGGGCAGGATCATCGGTGTAACTGTTGACACAAACGGTAACCGTGCGCTTCGTATGGCATTGCAGACAAGGGAGCAGCACATTAAGCGTGAAAAAGCTACTTCAAACATTTGTACAGCCCAGGTGCTTCTTGCTGTCATGGCAGGTATGTATGCTGTATATCACGGCCCTAAAGGCCTGCAGTACATTGCGGATAAAGTACATGCCAGCGCTGTAACTGCTGCTGAAGCTCTTAACAAAATTGGGGTTTACCAAACAAACGCTTCATTCTTTGACACCATTACAGTTAAAGCTGATGCTGCCAAAGTTAAGGCTGCTGCAGAAAGCAAAGAGATAAACTTCTATTATGTAGACAACGATACTATTGCTATCGCGTTTAATGAAACTACATCTTTAAAAGACATTAACGATATTGTTGCTGTATTTGCAGAAGCTACAGGCAAGACTGCTGAAACAGTTAACACTCTTGCAGAAACAGAAAACATTCCTTCTTCTCTGCTAAGGACGAGTGAATTCCTTAAACACGAGGTATTCAATAAGTATCATAGTGAAACTGCATTAATGCGCTACATTAAGAAACTGGAGCGTATGGACCTTGCGTTAAATCACTCCATGATTTCTTTAGGATCTTGTACTATGAAGCTTAATGCAGCTGCAGAAATGCTTCCGCTTAGCTACCCAAGATGGAACAATATACACCCATTCGCTCCGGTAGAGCAGGCACAGGGTTACCAGACAATGCTTAAAAAACTGGAAGAGCAGCTTAATGTAATCACCGGTTTTGCAGGTACTACATTACAGCCTAACTCAGGCGCGCAAGGTGAGTATGCCGGACTAATGGTTATACGTGCTTACCACCAGTCAAGAGGAGACCACCACAGGGATATTGCCCTTATACCGGCTTCTGCTCATGGTACTAACCCGGCTACTGCAACTATGGCGGGTATGAAAGTAGTTGTTACCAAGACTTCTGAAAACGGAAATATAGATGTGGACGATTTAAGAGCTAAGGCAGAGCAATATAAAGACAACCTTGCATGCCTTATGGTAACTTACCCGTCTACCCACGGTGTATATGAAGCATCAATAAAAGAAATAACAAAAATAATTCACGATAACGGCGGACAGGTTTATATGGACGGCGCTAACATGAACGCACAGGTAGGCTTAACAAACCCTGCTACAATTGGTGCAGATGTTTGCCACCTTAACCTGCATAAAACATTTGCTATCCCTCACGGTGGTGGTGGTCCAGGTGTGGGTCCAATATGTGTTGCAGCACACCTTGTTCCGTTCCTGCCTACAAATCCTGTAGTGGCTACAGGTGGTAACACTCCTATCACTGCAATTTCTGCAGCGCCTTGGGGTTCTGCCCTTGTATGCCTAATCTCTTATGGTTACATTACCATGCTTGGCGCAGAAGGCTTAACAAGCGCTACGCACTATGCCATACTTAATGCCAACTATATTAAGGAAAGGCTTAAAGGCCATTACCAGACTTTATATACGGGAGAAATGGGTCGCGCTGCTCACGAGATGATTATTGAGTGCCGTCCGTTCAAGCAAAATGGTATTGAAGTAACAGATATTGCCAAGCGTTTAATGGACTACGGTTTCCACGCGCCTACAGTATCTTTCCCGGTAGCAGGTACATTAATGATTGAGCCTACAGAGAGTGAAAACCTTGAAGAGCTTGACCGTTTTTGTGATGCCATGATCGCTATACGCAAAGAGATTGAAGAAGTATCTGCAGATGATAAAAACAACGTGCTTAAAAATTCTCCGCACACTTTAGCAATGCTTACTTCTGATTCATGGGATTTACCATACACAAGAGAAAAAGCTGCTTTCCCGCTTGAATACTTAACAGAAAATAAATTCTGGCCAAGTGTAAGAAGGGTTGATGATGCTTATGGCGACCGTAATCTGGTTTGCTCATGCGCACCTATTGAAGCTTACATGGAAGAAAACAACTAATATACTTCAAATAAAGGCTGCCAAATGGCAGCCTTTATTATTACTGATAAATAT
>CAMPIZ010000171.1 GCA_946886675.1 uncultured Flavobacterium sp. | reverse complement strand
CCATTATACTGCCTGTTATTTATATTGCATGGCAGGACGACATCCTAACCAGAGAAGAATTTAAAGCCCTTAATAATTTTATAAACAAACAGGATTGCTTTACATCTGCTGAAAAAGACTTTCTTAAATCTAAAATAGACCTGAATAACCCACCGGGCAGGTCTGAGCTATATCACTGGAAAGAAATTATTAATAGTGCTCTGGATGGTAATACCAGGCCGTCCAGCCTAACAGAACTCGGGCTTATGATTGCCAATGCCGAAAGGCCTGTTTATACAGATAAAGATATAGAAACATTTGCGCCCTCTTTTGCCCAACTGGAGACTGAATTAGGCATTATGAGCAGCGAAGTTATATCGGCCTTGCGCAGAACGCATGATACAATTACTGATAAACACAACACAGTAGAGAGTTTCAGCAAAGAAAAAATGACTGCTTTTCTGGATGTCAGCCAGTCAAATATAATAAACAGGGTAAAAAAACTTATTGGCTCTAAAGATTTTGAGTTAAAAAACATAACTAATACCCTGGAATATCGCGAAAAGGTGTTGCAATGGAGCAAGCTGTTAGCAGTTGAAGGACTCGGATCATACGCCTACCCTAAAGAACATGGTGGCAAAAACGATATTGAAGGATATTTTGCTATTATGGAAACTCTTAGTTACCATGATTTAAGCCTTGTAATTAAATTTGGAGTACAGTTTGGGCTCTGGGGTATGAGTGTTATGTCTTTAGGAACTGAAAAACATTTTAAAAAATACCTCAGGGAAATAGGCTCATTAGAGCTTCCGGGAGGTTTTGCAATGACAGAAACGCATCACGGATCGAATGTAAAAGGTATAGAAACTACAGCTACATACAATCATAAAGACAGAACATTTACTATAAGTACTCCAGAGCAATATGCCCGCAAGGAATATATAGGTAATGCTGCCAACCATGGCGAAATGGTGACCGTTTTTGCAAAGCTTATAATAGATGGAAAAGATTATGGCGTGAATGCCTTTATAACACCTATTAGGGATAAGGATAAAAACGTATTGCCCGGGGTAACTATAGAGGACTGCGGTCATAAAATGGGACTTAACGGCGTAGATAATGGCATTATATATTTTGAGAATGTTGTTATACCTTATGATAACATGCTAGACCGGTTTGCAAAAGTTAATGAACAGGGAGAATTTGAAAGTCCTATACCCAGTGATAACCGCAGATTCTTTACAATGCTTGGTACACTGGTAGGCGGCAGGATTGGCATACCTCGTTCTGCAACAGCCGCAGCTAAAACTGGACTTACCATTGCTATAAAATATGGAGACAACCGAAGGCAGTTTGGCCCTGAAGGAGCAAAAGAAGTACCCATACTAAACTACAGAATGCATCAGCAGAGGCTTATGCCTTATCTGGCAAATATATATGCTATCCATTTTGGGCTGCGACATCTTACGGAAAGGTTTATAAACCGTACAGAAGATGAGATGCAGGAAATTGAAGCGCTTGCTGCCGGAATGAAATCTTATGCAACATGGAATACCAGAGATACTTTGCAGGAATGTCGTGAAGCCTGTGGTGGTAAAGGGTATATATCTGAAAACCGCTTGGATGATTTAAAAAACGATACAGAAATTTATACCACTTTTGAAGGGGATAACACTGTGTTAATGCAGTTGGTTGCCAAAAATCGTTTAGGGGAATTCAGAAAACAATTTGGCGAAATGAATGTAGGTACTATTTTTAATTATGTGCTGGAACAGGCAAAAACTGCAATAACTGAAAAAAACCCATTTGCAACCAGAAATACTGATGAAGGCCACCTGAAAGATAAAGACTTTCACCTGCACGCTTTTCAATATCGCGAAAAACAATTAATAAGCTCTGCGGCAAGGCGTTTTAAAAAACTTGTGGATGATGGCCTGGATACCTTTGATGCTGCAAACGTTATCCATCCACATATGCTGCAAATAGCATTTGCTTATTTGGATAGGGTTATATTAGAGCAATTCCAAAAGCAGGTTGATGCCGCTGACAGTTCATTAAAGGAAATACTTACCAAGCTTTATAACCTTTTTGCACTTAATAAGCTTCAGGAAAATAAAGGATGGTACCTTGAAGAAGGTTATATGGAAGGTGTAAAAACAAAAGCTATAAGAAGACTAGTGAGTCAGCTTTGCTGGGAAATAAGACAGGATGCAGTTCCGTTAGTGGAGGCATTCAATATACCCGAAAGCTGCCTGGCTCCAATTGTTACAACAAAAGCTAAAGAAGCATAAAAAAACAGCCGAGAGGCTGTTTTTTAATAAGATAGTCCTGGAGTTTTTCTTAAATATGTGTCATCTTCTATCTGTTTAAGCATAAAATCTGCAACATCAGCTCTGGATATTTTTACCTGTATCTGTTTTGAATCCGACGGAAAACCATGTTGATAAACCCCGGTATAATCACCATCTGTAAGATTCCCCGGCCTTACAATTATCCAGTCTAAATCACTTTCTTTAATATGCTTTTCCTGCAAAGCATGGTCGGCAAAACCTTTTTTTAGAATATATGGAACTATAAGGTGTTTAAAATACCAAGGTGTCCTGTCCAGTGTTTTTATACTATCTCCATATCCTAATGATGTTTGGCATATAAAGCGTTTTATCCCGGATTTATTCATTGCTTCAATAATATTTTTTGTTCCCTGAGACCGTATAATCCCAATTTTGTTAGCCGGTGAGCCTATGCAGGATAAAACAGCATCATGACCGTTAATGGCTTTCTCTATTTCTGATAAATTTAAAATATCCCCTTTTACGACTTTAAGTTTGGGATGTTTAAGATTGAAGTTTTCAGGAGTGCGTACATAAGCTGTTACATTGTACCCGTTTTGTAATGACTGCTGAGTTAAAAGCTTACCAGTACCTCCGGAAGCTCCAAAAATAATTAAGTTCATAATTTATTCTTTTTTGATTAATAATGCCAAAATTATGGCAGGCATAATCCTAAAAATAGAATAAACCCGACAGCAGGTTATTTATTTAGTTGGGAAAGGTTTTCTACAACTTCTTTTGAAAAGCTCTGATACTGATTTGGGGAAAAACCTGTAAACTCTCTGAAAGAACGTATAAAATGTGACTGGTCAGAATAATCATTTTCAAAAGCAATATCAGAAAGCTTATTAAAAGTGTTATTTCTCATTTGATTTAAAGATGACTGAAAACGACATATTCTGGTGAATAGTTTAGGGGTAATACCTATATACTCTTTAAATTTTCTTTCAAATGTGCGTTCTGACATTTGTAATTGTTCCTGCAGTTCCCTGAGTGCTATATTTCCCCCGGATTGCATTATGGAAGACAATGCATAAGCCATGACTTCATTTTTATTAAAGTCGTTAGCTTTTATATTCAGAAAGAGAAATACAGAAAGTATTTCTATACGTTGTTTGGCAGTTTTAGCATCATAAAGCTGTTCTAAAAGAGAAAAACCACTTTTTTTACTAAGTTCATCTACATCAAGACAGGAATCGGTAAGCTCTTCGGGATTAAGCCCGAAAATAAGTTTTAACGAACTGGGATGTAGATAAATACCTATAGCATTCATTTTACCGTTTAAGGTAAGTTCTGTAAACTTTGTGGATTGCCCGTAAAGGAATACCTGAGGCAAAGCTTTTTCTTTTTGATAGAAAGTACCATAATCAGGATGTTGAAATATAATTCCAGGACAACCGTCGGCCATTGCTCTGAAACTTTTTAAAGGAGCAACTTCAATACTATTCTCAAGTGACCAGAAAAAGCGAACATAAGTAATTAGGCTCTCTGTAGGCATGTAAGTTTTATAGTCCATGGTCAGGTAATTGTCTGCTTAAAGTTATAAATTTACATTCCAGCTAAGCTCTTTATTATAAATTAATTGCCCCTGTTTTACTTCAAGAGGGCTGTCAAAATTATTAGTATATAATCCCCCTGTGCCCAATCCCTGAGGCATAGGGTTGCTGAGGGTATATGTCCATTGCGCAATAGCATTTAAACCTATATTGCTTTCCAGTGCAGATGTTATCCACCATTTTATATCCATGCTTTCGGCAACATCAATCCACTCCTGAGAACCTTTAAAACCTCCCACAAGGCTTGGTTTAAGAATAATGTACTGAGGCTTTATTTTTTTAAGTAGCGCTCTTTTACTTTCTATACCAAAAATACCAATCAACTCTTCATCAAGGGCTATAGGTAATGGTGTCTGGCTGCATAATACAGCCATCTCTTCAATTTGGTTTTTAGCTATTGGCTGCTCTATGCTATGTAATTGAAATACTGAAAGTTGATTTAATTTACTTAAAGCCTGATCAGAAGAGAAAGCGCCATTGGCATCAACACGAATTTCTATTTGTTTTGCGCTGAAATGGCTTCTTATAAATTCTAAAAGTGCCAGCTCCTTATCAAAATCAATAGCTCCTATTTTTAGCTTAATACAGTTATATCCCTTTTCCAGTTTTTCTTCTATCTGCCGTTTCATGTAGGCCTCATCCCCCATCCACACAAGGCCGTTGATATAAATACTTTTATTACCATCTGTAAATTCTGAAGGAAATAAAAGAAACGGGGCTTTAGAAGCCAAGGACCTGAATGCCATCTCTATTCCAAACTGAATAGAAGGAAACTCGATAAGCTCATCACATAGTTTATCTTTACCTAAGCCTATATTATCACATCCCCATTTTAATTTTTCTTCATAGTCAGGCC
This sequence comes from uncultured Flavobacterium sp., assembly GCA_946886675.1. The sequence goes on along the minus strand of CAMPIZ010000171.1, from coordinate 173 downwards.
TGTCGTCAACACTAAGCGTACGCAATATGCCACACTCCCCTATTCCTTTTTTTCCACCTTCTTCAAGAATTATAAACCAAGTCTCTTTTTCAGTAAGAACGCCCCGCGAAGTTCCGCTGGGGCGTTTAAAATTTAATATATATTTTTTGTAATATGCCTTCATTGTAAAGAAA
>CAMPIZ010000170.1 GCA_946886675.1 uncultured Flavobacterium sp. | reverse complement strand
TTCTGCAATCTCCACTAATTGTCTTCCTGATTCTTCTGAACCAAAATAAATAGTGGCACCTACGGCTGCAGCACCCATATTCCATGCTTCCTCCACACTGCCAAAGAATATCTGATCGTATTTAGTGGGATAAGTTAGAAGCTCATTGTGGTTAAGTTTTACAATAAATGGAATTTTGTGTACATATTTTCTTGCTATCATACCAAAGTTTCCAAACGTGGTAGCTACGGCATTACAACCGCCTTCTATAGCCAGGCGTAAGATATTTTCCGGATCAAAATACTGATGATTGGGAGCAAAAGAAGCTCCTGCAGTATGTTCTATACCCTGATCTATAGGTAATATTGAGAGGTAGCCCGTTCCTGAAAGCCTTCCATGATTGAATAGTGCATGCAGATTTCTTAATGCCTGAGGATTGCGGTTACTTTGTATATAGACCTGGTCAATAAAACTTTCTGATGGTAAATGCAGCTCTTCTTTATTTATTTTCGGAGTATTAAATCCAAGCAGATTCTCTGACTCCTTACCTAAAATTCTTTCAATTTCCTGTATTGTCATGATCGCCTTATTTAGTGTAGTATAAAGTTAATAAAACAAAATACAGCAGAATGTAAAGTATCGTTAAAGTATCGTCACAAAATTCTATAACTATCTAAGGTATAGCATTATGTCTTGATTTTAATCCAAACAGGAGCATGGTCGCTGGTTTTTTCCCAACCTCTCACGTGTTTGTCTACACCTCCGGCTTTTAGCCCTGCTGCAAGCTTTGAATTCAGTAAAAAATGATCAATTCTCAATCCTGCATTCCGGCCATAAGCATTTCGAAAATAATCCCAAAAAGTGTAGATAGTCTCTTCGGGATAGAGTTTACGTATTGCATCAGTCCATCCCTGTGCTGACAGATTATGAAATGCCTCTCTCACTTCGGGCCTAAAGAGGGCATCGTCTACCCAGCGCTCCGGTTTGTATACATCCAGTTCGGTGGGCATAACATTAAAATCACCCACCAGTGCTATAGGAACATCAAATTCTAAAAGCTTTTGTGTACGCACAGCAAGTCTGTCAAACCATTTTAGTTTATAATCAAATTTTGGACCCGGTGCCGGATTACCATTAGGCAGGTAAAGGCAGCAAACCAGTATGTTATCTGCCATAGCCTCAATATAACGGCTTTGTATATCTTCAGGATCACCGGGAAGCCCACGGCCTACTTCTTTTAACTCTATGTCTTTAGCGGCCAGTATAGCTACGCCGTTCCATCGGCTTTGTCCGTGCCATATTGCCTGGTAGCCGGCATCTGCTATTGCATCAAGAGGGAATTTTTCGTTGGGAGCTTTTAGTTCCTGCAGGCATACCACATCGGGTTTGGCTTCGGCCAGCCACTTTAGTAATACAGGTAAGCGTCCGTTAATACCATTTACATTGTAACTTGCCAACTTCATACTGACTTTTTAATTAAAGTTACGCAATTTTTCAGTTACCAGAAATAATGAATAACTACAGTATCCGCGATGATGGAGCTAATTTGACCAATGTTGTTTTTGAGATATTTTAAGCTTTAAACTCCAAATTGCCTTAAATGATGATCCAGATGTTTATAATACATAGTGTTCCATTCTTTGGCAGTCATTTTACCAAACGAAAAATTCTCTTTACCTTCAAAATCCTGTTCTCCTAATTTTTGAGTTTTAAGTATATTTTCAATAAGGGTTGCTTTTTCTTTTTCAAAGTCTTTTTTTCCTGTTATAATAAATTCAGGAGCTGTTCGTCCGTTTTGCTTGTAAGGAGTTTCGCTGACAATATATTTTTTCACAAAATTTTTCAACAGGAACTTCTTCACACTTCCCGGTTTTTTAAATTTTTCCGGCTCATAGGTGTATGAATAAGGTATATTACAATGTGCCAGCATTTGATCTACGGTCATTGTACCCCATAAACGCTCATGAGAAGGCGTTAACTGATTTATACGCTCTATAACTTCGTTAGCAACCTGTGCATCAAATATATTTTTAATCATATTAAATCAGATTTGTTTTTTGCAAATCTAGAGTATTCCCTCTATAAGACAAGATTAAATATTAATTTGTTGGCCTTTTGGTTATTTCATCATCATAAGGTAGGGTTTTAACATTATTAACTGTTATTTTAATAATTTGGTTTTAAACCAATTACCTAATCCTAATTAACAACAAACCTAATTATTATGAGAAAAATTACCTTATCCGGCCTAAGCATTGTTTTTGCTGCATTTTTATTTACAGGCTGCCAAAATGATGATACTAATGTTACCGAACAGCAAAGCAGTAGTTTTTACAAACTTATTAGTAATGGTAATGCGGGTGTTACAAACATTACAGATACATCTGATGATACTCCGTTGCGGATAGCACAAGCCATACCATCAGTATCAGGGCAACAATATCCTGTAAATACTCCCATTCTATTTTTCTTTAATGATAAGATCCTGCTTTCCTCAGTAAATGAGGATACTTTTATTGTAAAAGAAAATGGTAATCAGGTCAACGGTATAATATCCGTAAATGAAGCATCAAACGGCTATGCAATATTTACTTTTACCCCAAATAATACATTTTCAGCAAATGCCGATATAGAGATTATCTTAACTACCGGATTACAGGATGACGGCGGACAACCGCTAGAGGAAGAAATAGTATATAGTTATACTACTTTTTCTGAGCCTACTGATAGCTTTGAAGGAAATGAAGGCTTTGAAAACGACAATAGTGGAGTAATGTTTATAGGTGATGGGAATATACTTTCCGGTGAACAGGGTTGTATCTCTGCTTTTGAAGGAAACTCATTTGGCGCTATTACTACAGGCAACCAGCTAATATCACAAAATATAGCTATAGGAGAAGCTTCAAGCGTGATGATATTAGGCCCTTATGACTCAGGAGTTTCTTCTGTATCATTTAATTATAATTTTCTTTCCGCAGAGTTTCAGGAGTTTGTAGATAGTGAATATGATGACTCTCTTATGGCAGTAGTCGTAGGGGAGGATGGTGCCTATGCTGAACTTATTACCAGTGTAAATATTATAGGTACAGCCAATTCTCAATGTTTTGGTTTTCCCGGAATGCCGGATAATGGTGACGATTATGCCGGTACAACAGGGTGGGTTAACAAACAAATTAATTTTGACAGCATAAATGGTCCTGTATATATAGTATTTATAGCTACTGATGTGGCCGACCAAATTTACTCTACAGTAGTAGGAATTGATGATGTAGCGTTTAATTAATTATATTATAAAAACAATAGTAAAACCCCGTTAATTCGGGGTTTACTATTTAATATAAGTTCAGTTTTAGATTTCCAAACTATATATTATTCTGTTATTTTATTTATCATCCCATTAAATATAAAGTAATGGAAAGGCAGCACTGCATACCAGTAAAGCCTGCCGGCAAGCCCTAAAGGGCGAAAAGTGGCTGTTTGCATAACTACATTATTCTTTACTTTAAACTCAAGCCAGGCTTCTCCCGGTAATTTCATTTCTGCGTATAGCAATAGTCTTCTTTCCTCACGGTCTGCATACAATACACGCCAAAAGTCCAGCGATTCACCTACAGCTATTAGGGTTCGGTTTTTACGGCCTCTTGTAAGCCCAACACCGCCAAAAAGCTTGTCCAGAAAACCACGAAAACTCCATAGCCAATCGGCATAATACCAGCCAGCTTCGCCACCTATTGCAAAAATCCTGTCGGTAGCTAATTCTATATCTGTGGTTTCGGATGTTTTATGGTCTACAAAAACACCATACTCGGGAACCTTTATTTGTTTAGACAGGGTTTTATTAAACTTAGCCCTGCCAAGTGCATCTTTCCAACTGGAAAGCACCAGGTTTTGCTCAATTTTATCAAATGCAATTTTAATAGCTTCTTTGTAAGGTATTAGTCTTATTCCCAGCTTTTCCTGTAATTCGTTCTCCTGGGCTACAACATCAATTTTCATACTGTCTACCAAATTTTTAGCAAGAGAATATGAAGTAGATGTTACAAAATAAAGCCAGTAAGAAGAAAGCCGGGGCGTCATAACAGGTACAGTAATAATATGTCTTTTCAATCCGCGCACTTCGGCAAACTGCAAAAGCATTTGTTTATATGTAAGTATATTAGGCCCATATATATCAAAATGCTGATTATAGGTGAACTCTTTGTGTAACACTCCGGATAAAAACTCTATAACATTTCTGATAGAAATAGGCTGGCATTTTGTATGAAGCCATTTTGGGGCAATCATTACAGGGAGCTTTTCTACAAGATCTCTTATAATTTCAAAAGAGGCACTGCCGGAACCTACTATAATTCCTGCTCTTAAGGTTGTTAAAGGTTTTTGACCTCCGCCTAATATATCTTCTACATTTTTTCTGGAAGATAAGTGCTGCGACAGTTCTTTTTCATTTACAATACCACTTAAATATATTATCTGGCCAGCCGATGTTTTATTTATAGCCTCAACAAAATTTAAGGCACATTTTTCTTCCAGGCTGCTAAACTCACCATTAGAACTCATGGAGTGAACTAAATAATAAGCTGCATCAATATCTTTAGGGATAGATTCAAGACTTTTTTGATCTAATAGATCTGCTTCTACAAGACTTATGGATTCCCTGCCTTCAAATTTATTAAGGTTAAATCGCTTTACATCCCTTACCATACATACCACATGATGCCCGTTTTCTAAAAGAACAGGCAATAAACGCTGTGCAATATATCCTGTAGCACCTGTTAATAAGATCTTCATATATTATAAATATTTATAATCTCCATTAAATTAAATAAAGAAAAACTTATCTTATATATGATTAACATTCGAAACGCTTAAAATTAACTACTGTTTAATTACATTCGACGGAAAGCATAATTTTAAATACCGTTAAGCATAAT